>JANXWE010000123.1 GCA_025351325.1 Fimbriiglobus sp. | reverse complement strand
GGAGCTACCGCCCCGAGGAACTCTTCGACGACGCGGGCAAACTGAAACCCGAGATCGCCGATTTGGCCCCGAAAGGCGTGCGGCGGATGAGCGCCAACCCGCACGCCAACGGTGGCCAGTTGCTCGAAGATTTGGTGATGCCCGACTACCGCACTTACGCCGTTGCGGTGACGCATCCCGGTGGCACGGACGCCGAATCGACGCGGGTGATGGGGACATTCCTGCGCGACGTGATGAAGCTCAATTTGGGGTCGAAGAACTTCCGCCTGTTCAGCCCCGACGAGAACAACTCGAACCGCTGGCAGGACGTGCTCGACGTGACGAATCGCGCCTGGATGGCCGAACGGTACGACACCGACGACAAGCTGGCGCCCGACGGGCGCGTCATGGAAATGCTCTCCGAACACCAGTGCCAAGGTTGGCTCGAGGGCTACCTCCTCACCGGCCGGCACGGGTTTTTCAGCTGCTACGAGGCGTTCATCCACATCGTCGATTCGATGTTCAACCAGCACGCCAAGTGGCTCAAAGTCTGCGGCCACATCCCGTGGCGGCGACCGATCGCATCGCTCAATTATCTGCTCTCCTCGCACGTCTGGCGGCAGGATCACAACGGCTTCAGCCACCAAGATCCGGGCTTCCTCGACCACGTCGTCAACAAGAAGGCCGAGGTGATCCGCGTCTACCTGCCCCCGGATGCGAACACGCTGCTCGGCGTCACCGACCACTGTCTGCGCAGCGTCAATTACGTCAACGTCGTGGTGGCCGGCAAACAGCCGGCGCCGCAGTGGCTCACCATCGCCGAGGCGGAGGCGCACTGCCGCGCCGGGCTGGGCGTCTGGGAGTGGGCGTCGAATACCAACGGGGCCGAGCCGGACGTGGTAATGGCCTGCTGCGGCGACGTGCCGACGCTCGAAATCCTGGCGGCGGTCGACCTGCTCCGCCAGCACCTGCCCGATCTCAAAGTTCGGGTGGTCAACGTGGTCAATTTGATGAAACTGCAGTCGGCCACGGAACACCCGCACGGCCTGACCGATACGGAATTCGACGCTCTGTTTACCACCGACAAGCAGGTGATCTTCGCGTTCCACGGCTACCCGTCACTGATCCACCAATTGACGTATCGCCGGACGAACCATCGCAATTTGCACGTCCGCGGCTACAAGGAAGAAGGCACGACGACGACGCCGTTCGACATGGTGGTGATGAACGACATGGATCGGTTCCACCTCGTCCAGGACGTGATCGACCGGGTGCCCGGCTTGGCCGCCCGTGCCGGCGGCGTGCGGCAGCTCATGGTGGATCGCCGCGCCGAACACAAGCGGTACATCGCCGAGCACGGCGACGACATGCCCGAGATCGGCGGCTGGCGCTGGCCATCCTTGACCGACTGAAGTGGAACGGGAGTGATATGGAAACGCTGAAGTCGATTGGACGGATTGCGAAGCTATTGAAGTTCTGGGCCGACCGGAGCATGGTGATCGTCGCCGGCGTGGCCGCGACGGGGATCGTGCTGCATCTGATCCTCCGGTTCATCGCGAACTGCGAACCTTCCACATACCGGATTCCCCTCGGGATCGTTCTGGGGTTCGGCGGGGTTCCCCTCCTGGTTGGACTGCTGACGAAGCTCGCCAAACTCCAGTTCGGCTCCGACCTGCTCGCCGGCATCTCGATCGTGACGGCCGTCGTCCTGGGCGAGTATTTGGCGGGCGCGATTGTGATTCTCATGCTCTCGGGAGGCGAGGCCGTGGAGAGCTACGCCGTCCGGAGCGCGTCGTCGGTTCTTCGGGCGCTTGCTCAGCGGATGCCCGCGGATGCCCGCGCTCGCCCATCGCCGACGCGACGGGAAGATGGCGGAGGTGCCCTTGAGCGAGGTCGCCGTCGGCGACACGCTGGTGCTTTTTCCTCACGATATTTGCCCCGTCGACGGTACGGTCACCGAAGGGCGCGGGGTGATGGACGAATCGTTCCTGACCGGCGAACCGTTCCAAATGTCCAAGACGCCCGGGTCGAACGTGATCTCCGGGGCCATCAACGGCAACGCCGCGCTGACGATCCGGGCGACCCATCCGGCGGCCGACTCGCGCTATGCGAAAATCATGCGGGTGATGCGGTCGGCCGAGCAGAACCGCCCGCGGATGCGCCGGCTGGGCGACCAACTCGGCGCCTTCTACACCCCGCTGGCGGTGCTGATCGCCCTGGTCGCGTGGGGCGTCAGCGGCGAGTCGAGCCGCTTCCTGGCCGTACTCGTGGTGGCGACGCCGTGCCCGCTCTTGATCGCCATCCCCGTCGCCATCATCGGCGCGATTTCTCTGTGTGCCCGCCGCGGCATTATCGTGAAGAACCCGGCCGTGCTGGAAACGATTGCAACCTGCCGCACGGCGATCTTCGACAAGACCGGCACGCTCACGTACGGCCGGCCCCGGCTCACGGATCAGATCGTGGTTCCGGATGCCGATGCCGCTCACGTGCTCGGTCTGGTGGCCAGTCTGGAGCGCTACTCCAAGCACCCGCTGGCCCATGCGATCTCGGCGGTGGCGGAGGGAGCCGGCATCCCGCTCCAAGACGTGACCGAGATCAGCGAGCCGCCCGGCCGAGGGATGCGCGGCACCGTCGGCGGCCACACCGTCCGCATCAGCAGCCGCGGGGCGCTCGCCAAGGCTCCGGTTCCAGGAATGGAGCAAATTCCCGCCCATGCCGGCGGCTTGGAGTGCTTCGTGGTCATCGACGACCGCTACGCGGCGGCGTACCGGTTCCGCGACGAACCGCGCGTCGAGGGGGCTTCCTTCATCAAGCACTTGAACCCCCGGCACGACTTCCGCAAGGTCATGATCGTTTCGGGGGATCGCGAGTCCGAAGTGCGCTACCTCGCGGAACAGATCGGCATCCGCGACGTTTACGCCGAGAAGACGCCGGAAGAAAAAGTGACCATCGTCCGCGCGGAGACGCTCAAGGCCCGGACGCTGTACGTGGGCGACGGCATCAACGACGCCCCGGCGCTCCTCTCCGCGACCGTCGGCATCGCCATCGGCCAGAACAGTGACATCACCACCGAGTCGGCCGGCGTCGTGATCTTGGATAGCTCACTGGAAAAGGTCGACGAGTTCCTGCACATCAGCCGGCGGATGCGACAAATCGCACTCCAGAGTGCCGTCGGCGGCATGGCCCTGAGCGTGATCGGGATGCTCCTCGCCAGTTTCGGCTTACTCTCCCCGGTTGCGGGCGCGGTGACTCAGGAAGTGATCGACCTCCTGGCCGTGTTCAACGCCCTGCGGGCGGCGATCCGACCGAGGGAGCTTACCGATTTTGAATCCGTCCCAGACGTGGCCCGTCCGGTCACGAACTGAGATTCATTGCGAGGTATTCAAGATGGAAACTCCACTCGAACGCGTCCTCGATATCCCCCGATTGCCCGCGCGGCGCGCGGATTCGCACAAGGGCGATTTCGGCCGGGTGCTGATTGTCGCTGGCAGTCGGGGCTTCAGCGGCGCGGCCATCCTGTGCGGGCGGGGTGCCCTCCGCGGCGGTGCGGGGTTGGTGACGGTCGCGTGCCCGGCCGACGTTCAAAATGTCGTCGCCGCCGGAAACCCCTGCTACATGACGGCCGATTTGCCGGATCACGCGGTCGAACTCCCGCCGGCGGACGTCGTCGCCATCGGGCCCGGCCTCGGGCATACGGCCAATGTCGCCGGTCTGGTTCGTGAACTCATCACCAGCTTCGCAGGGCCGCTGGTGATCGACGCCGACGCCCTGGCCGCCTTGGCCCCCGGCTCTTCCATGCGGACGGTGCCCGCCGTGCTGACACCTCACCCGGGCGAATTTGCACGCCTCGTCAACAAGTCGGTCACCGAGGTGCAACGTCAACGCGAGGAACTGGCCGTCGAGTACGCTCGGGAGCAAGGCGTGGTGATGCTGCTAAAAGGGAGTGGAACAATTGTGACCGACGGAACCAGACTGTACATCAACGATACCGGCAACCCGGGCATGGCCACCGGCGGTTGCGGCGACGTACTCACCGGGTTGATCGCGGCCTTGCTCGGCCAGCGACTGCCACCCTTCGAAGCGGCGGTACTCGGTACCTGGGCCCACGGCCGAGCGGGCGACCTCGCCGCGGCGCAATTCGGGGAAATTTCTCTGACCGCCGTCGACCTGCTCGATCACCTGCCGGCCGCTCTTGTCGCTGACCCGGTGTGAAGCCTAATTCACTGGCAGTTCCATCAAGTGGGCACGATCACCCGTTCGACCGAACGGCGCAACGAGTGTGCTGTGGCCTCGGCGTAGCCGAAGCGAACCAGCAATTGGGGGCGGGCATGAGCGAGTCCCAGCGCAGATTGAAACTGCGAACGGATTTCAGCCACTTCGATCGGTTGATTCAGGAACGCCGATTGGATGGTCAACGGTGTCATCGCGAGTGCACAGATTCGGCTAGAGGCTGTTATTGATTTATTCCCTTGTTTTAGTGCATTTTGGTGAAATGAACACGACACGGAAGTCGTATCCGAGCGATGTCACGGATACCGAATGGGAATTTTTGCTCCCCTATTTGATCCTGATGCGGGCGGACGCTCCGCAAC
>JANXWE010000101.1 GCA_025351325.1 Fimbriiglobus sp. | reverse complement strand
GAACCGGTCTGAACCAAACGGTCGAGAGTCTCGCGCTGCTCGTCCGTCAGACGGACTTCGATTTTCGTTTTCGGAACCATGGCCGATCCTCCGTGACCGTGTCACGGATACTATCGGCAAACCGAACCATTCAGCTGCAATAGACCACTAGCTCCACCGTCGGTGGAATCGTTCAGTACTCATTCATGTCAATTTTTGGGCCCCACTTCGGGCAAGGCGCTCCGGTCGCTGGCGAGCACGGGGATGCCATTGAGCTGCGCTTCGGCTGCCACCAAACCGAATCACCGATGGTAAGGCAGTGCAGTCGAGGTCGATTGTTTCACGCTGGTATCACCGGACGGCAAGCGGGATGGTTCCAGGAGAATGCCGGGAAGCAACACCAGCACACGGCCGCACCAACGACGAGTCAAAGGCGATGCACCCGCTGCTCGACACGCAGGCCGGTGCGGACGGGGAGGTGCGGCATCACGCCAGGGAAGGACTTCGACAGGCCGAAGTGACCGCCGGCCGCGCTCGTAGCCGAGACGGCATTTCCGAGTCCCAGCGCCGATTAAAACTGCGAACGGATTTCAGCCATTTCGATCGGTTGATTCAGGAACGCCGATTGGATCGTCAACGGTGTCATCGCGAGTGCACAGATCCGGCTAAACCACGAGTGCGACTGATGCGCCGATCCGGGGCAATTCAGTATCGGATGCGCACGAAGACGTGAAAATCGCCTCAGATCCAGTTCCGCCGGAGCAGCCACATTTTCACCAACTGCGTCAGAACGACGTAGCCGAGCAACGTCAGCAGCAAAAGTGGCCAGTACAGCGGGGGGAGTGCGGTGAATCCCAAATAGTCCCCGACGGGTGTGAACGGGATGGCGACGCCCACGGCCATGATGAGCAAGGAGGTCGCCAACAACGGCCACGATGGACGGCTCTGGAGGAACGGAATCTTGTTGGTGCGGATGACGTGGATGATGAGTGTCTGCGTCAGCAAGCTCTCGATGAACCAACCGGTTTGGAAGAGGCTCGCACTGCTGGCGGCCAATTCGGGCGTCGAGGTGTCCCAGCACTTGAAGACGTAGAGCATCATCAGGAAAGTCGTGTAATCGAAGATCGACGAGCACGGCCCGACGAAGACGATATACCGCGTGAGCTGCTTGAGATCCCACGGCCGCGGCTTCTCGATCTGCTCCGGGTCGACGGCGTCGGTCGGGATCGCCGTCTGGCTGATGTCGTAGAGCAAATTGTTGGCCAAGATCTGGATCGGGGCCATCGGCAGGTACGGCACGAAGATGCTCGCCCCGAGTACGCTGAACATATTGCCGAAGTTGCTGCTCGCCCCCATGCGGACGTACTTGAGGATGTTCGCGAAGACCTTGCGCCCTTCGATCACCCCCTCTTCCAGCACCATCAGCGACTTCTCCAGTAGGATCATATCTGCCGATTCTTTCGCGATGTCCACGGCGGTATCGACGCTGATGCCGACGTCGGCCGTGCGCAGGGCCGGGGCGTCGTTGATGCCATCACCCATGAAGCCGACCGTGTGCCGGCGCGATTGCAGCGCTTCGATGATCCGCCGTTTGTGCGCCGGCGAAACGCGGGCGAACAGAGTCGTCTTCAGCGCGGCGTCGGCGAGTTGATCGTCGGTCATTGTTTCGACGTCGCTGCCGAGAAGGGTGAACTCCGTCGAGAGGCCGACGTCCTTGCAGACTTTGCGGGCGACCAGGTCGTTGTCGCCGGTCAGCACTTTCACCCGGACGCCGTGGCCTTCGAGCGCCCGGATGGCCGCTCCTGCCGTCTCCTTCGGCGGGTCGAGGAACGCCACGTAGCCGTTGAGGACGAGGCCGCATTCGTCGCTCTTCGAGTACGGGGTGGAACCCCCCACCGCGCTCCGGGGTTCGAACTCTTTGCTGGCGATTGCCAGCACGCGGAACCCGTCGGCACTGAGCCGCTCGTACTCCGCTTTCAAGTCCTCGATCATCACGTGTTCCATGGCGAACGCTTCGCCGTCGAGTTCGAACTCCCGGCAGCGGGCGAAGATCTCTTCGGGGGCCCCCTTGCTGATGATGCGGTCCCGACCCGCCGGGGTGCGGACCACGACCGACATGATGCGGCGCTGGAAATCGAACGGGATCTCGTCGACCTTGGTCTGCTCGGGGATGGCCGCGTGGTCGTGGGTGTCGGTGTGGGCGAGGATGGCGCGGTCGAGCACGTTCTTCAAGCCGGTCTGGAAGTGACTGTTGGTGTAGGCCAGGGCGAGGACGCCCGGATCTTCCTTCAAAACTACGTCGCAGTACTTTTCCAGAACCACTTGATCCATCGTCAGCGTGCCGGTCTTGTCGGTGCAGAGCACGTCCATCGCCCCGAGGTTCTGGATGGCGTTGAGCCGCTTGACGATCACCTTCTTCCGGCTCATCGCCAGCGCCCCCTTCGAGAGGCACACGGTCACGATCATCGGCAGCATCTCGGGCGTCAGGCCCACCGCCACGGCGACCGCGAAGAAGAACGCCTCCGTCCAATTCCCCTTGGTCAGGCCGTTGATCAGGAACACCGCCGGAACCATGACGAGGATGAACCGCATCATCAGCCAGGTGAATCCGGCGATCCCCTTTTCGAAGGCGCTCGGTGCCGTTTCCTGCGTCAGCGACTCCGCCATACCGCCCAAATACGTGCCCGACCCCGTAGCCACGACCACGGCCGTCGCCGAGCCGCTCTCGACGCTCGTCCCGAGGAACGCGATGCTGGTCAACTCGATGGGGGTCGTCGTGGCCGGGTGTTTTTCGACCTCGAACTTCTCGACCGGGAAACTCTCGCCGGTGAGCGAACCTTGGGTCACGAACAGATCCTTGGCGGCGACGATACGCACGTCGCCGGGAATCATGTCGCCGGCCGCGAGTTTGACCACGTCGCCGGGGACGAGTTGGGAGATCGCGAGTTCCTGGGGCGATCCCCCACGGACGACCGTCGCCGTCACCGAGATCATCGATTTGAGCTTGGCCGCCGCGTGGTCGGCTTTGGCTTCTTGGTAAAGTTTCAGCCCGACGCCGAGTGCGATCATGATCGACATGACGATACCGGCCCGCAGGTCGCCGGTGGCGAAGGAGATCGCCGCCAGCACGGCGAGCAGAATCACCAGCGGGTTGACGACCGAATGCCAGAAGAGTTTGCCGAGGCCCGAACGCCGATCCTTGGCCAGCACGTTGGGGCCGTACACGGCGAGGCGTCCGGCGGCTTCGGCCAAAGTCAGTCCCTCGGGCCGAGTCGCCAGTCGGGCGTAAACCCCGGCGGTGTCAAGCGCCGCCGAATCGACGGCGATTTGCGAGACCGCAATCTTGGGCTTCTCGCGGCGGATGTCGATGAAGAGCCGCTTGGGGATGACTTGATTTCGCCCGGATCGATCCATGCCGCGCACTCCACGAATCGGCGAATCTGGTCAAAGTATGTCGCCGCAACAGGATCACATAGCCCTCCGGATAAAACACCTTCGTGTGGGACAGCGTACGCTCCGCACCGATTTCAAAAGCGGATGTATGGTTGCGCTTTAGCGTTCGCGGTGCCGAGGTCGGCGAGAAACTCCGCGAGTTCAGATGTGACCGTGGTTTGCCACCCGCCGCACTGTTCCATCCGGTCATCGTTCTTCCGCGACCTCTTCGAATTTTGGATCGCCTTCACGATAGGGAGCGAAGGCGATATCGCTGGGGAAGGCACTCATTGGATGGTCTCGGCCGCGGGTGTCGCGGGCATGTGTTGAAAGTTCATTCGGCCACGACGGTGGGCTCGTGGAAAACGGCGTCTGCCAGTCGCGCCGCTTTTTTCGCAACATTGTCGGCTTCAATTCGGCCACGACGGTGGGCTCGTGGAAAACAGGGCGATTCGCCCGATGTTTTAGAATGTTGCCAAAGCTTCAATTCGGCCACGACGGTGGGCTCGTGGAAAACGAGCAGCTGCGCCGCCCAGCCCGATCCCGCCATCATGCTTCAATTCGGCCACGACGGTGGGCTCGTGGAAAACCAACATCGAATTGACGATCAAGGCCACCGCGAAAGCGCTTCAAGTCGGCCACGACGGTGGGCTCGTGGAAAACGTGAAGCTGGGCATCAGCCCGTTTTGTGTGCTGATGGCTTCAATTCGGCCACGACGGTGGGCTCGTGGAAAACGTGTGCCCCGACGCCGACGCCGACGCCCACGCCGCGCTTCAATTCGGCCACGACGGTGGGCTCGTGGAAAACGTCGAACTCGGCACCCATCACCGCACGGGATTCCCCGCTTCAATTCGGCCACGACGGTGGGCTCGTGGAAAACATATCCCCCTACCCACCTACCTCTATTGCATTCATCGGTGCTTCAATTCGGCCACGACGGTGGGCTCGTGGAAAACCACCAGCACTCCTCTGGCGGCCGTGCCGGATTCGCTGCTTCAATTCGGCCACGACGGTGGGCTCGTGGAAAACCTCGCTCCGCAGGATTTTGACCTCCGCCGGGGCGGTGCTTCAATTCGGCCACGACGGTGGGCTCGTGGAAAACGAGTATCGCAGCGAGAATCGCCGCCAAAATCACCTGCGGCTTCAATTCGGCCACGACGGTGGGCTCGTGGAAAACTGGCGTGTACGGCTTGGTGGCGTCCGGGTCGTTGGGGCTTCAATTCGGCCACGACGGTGGGCTCGTGGAAAACTTCTCGTCCGGTCGAGCCTGTGACGCGTCGACGC
>JANXWE010000071.1 GCA_025351325.1 Fimbriiglobus sp. | reverse complement strand
GGGCCAGGCGACACCGCTGCCAGCATGGGCACCCATGCCGCTCGTGCTGCGCTCCTGGCAGCGAAGATAGTCCCCGATGACCTCGATTTGATCATCTGCGCGACCGTGACCCCCGATTTGATGTGCCCCAGCACAGCCTGCCTGATTCAAGCGGAACTCGAGTGCTGTACGATCCCGGCGTTCGATATTTCCGCGGCCTGTTCCGGATTCCTGTACGCCCTGTCCGTGGCCGACCAATACATCCGTACCGGCTCGGCGAAGAACGTCCTCGTGGTCGGGGCCGAAGTCCTCAGTCGCATTACCGACTTCACCGACCGAAATACCTGCATCCTCTTCGGTGATGGAGCCGGGGCCGTCGTGTTGACGGCGTCAGAAGAGCCGATCCGGGGAATCTTGAATATCCGGCTCTTGGCCGATGGCTCACGCCGCGATCTCATTCGGGTTCCCAGCGTAGTAACGCCAGACATCCGCTACCTGCAAATGAATGGCCGCGAAGTCTTCAAATTTGCGGTCACCACGCTGCGGGCGCAAGTGCAGCTTGCCCTCGACGATTGCAAGCAACTCGGCAAAGAGCTCGCCCTCATCGTGCCGCACCAAGTGAACGTCCGGGTGATTGATGCCGCACTTGAAGGTCTTGGGTTCCCTGCGGAACGGGTCGTGGTGAACCTCGACAAATACGGGAACACCTCGGCAGCATCGGTGCCAATCGCATTGGATGAAGCCGTACGGGCCGGACGGTGCGGGCCAGGCGATACACTCTTGCTCGTCGCTTTTGGCGGTGGCCTGACGTGGAGTAGCGCACTGGTCACACTCTGAACATTGGCCGAGTGCCTCGACCCGGCAAGTTCACTTCGCTAGGATACACGCACCGCATGCGGAACGTCCGCGTCGCGTTCATGTCTACAGGTGTTTGGAAAGGGGTTCATCATGTTCTGGATTCGCACGTTGGCAGTGGCTCTCGTGGCCGCCGTGGCCGTTTCGGCCGAAGACAAGAAGCCGGCGGAATTCGACGCCAAGGCTCTGCTTGGCACTTGGAAGATTACAGAAGGCAGCAAAGCCGGCGAGATGACTGCGGCCGACAAGATCAAAGACCCTGCGGAATTCACCGCCGACAAGATCACGCTGAAAAATCCGGAAGCGACTTTCGAATTCAGCTACAAGATTGACGCGAAGGCCAGCCCGATGACCGTCGACATGGAAATCTTGGCGCCAGAAGGCTTCAAAGGTGCCAAGAGCAAAGGCATCCTTTCGCTGGAAGGGGACACCATGAAATTGGTCTACAATCCGTCTCCCGAAGGAGATCGGCCGAAGGAATTCAAGAGCACCAAAGAAAACGGCATGCACATGTACGTGATGAAGAAAGCCAAGAAAGACGACAAGTAACCGACTCGACCGATGCAAACCAACAGCCCATGGGTATCATTCCCGTGGGCTGTTTCATTCCAAGATTCGCAACGGCAGGTGGCTCTGTGATCCGCATTTTACTGACTGCACTGTTGGGGATGGTGCTCACTTCGGCCGCCCCCGCCGACGAGAAACTCAAAGACATCGCCTGTCGTTCGATCCACTTGGGATACACGGCTGATGCGGGCACGGCCTTCTACACCGAAGCAACGGTACGCACCTCCGCACCCGGAACCTACTTCTGCACCTGCGGTTTCAACGCCGGCTATTTCGGCATACAAGAATTAGCGAACGGCAAGAAGCTGGTGATCTTCTCGGTCTGGGATCCCACCACCGGCGACGATCCGAAAACGGTGCCCGAGGAAAAGAGAGTCCAGACATTGCACAAAGGTGACGGCGTCCGAGTGGGTCGCTTTGGTGGCGAAGGCACTGGCGGACAATCGTTTTTCGACTTCGATTGGAAAGTTGGTGATACTTACCGATTCATCGTCTCGGCGACCGCCGATGGCAAAGATCGCACTGCCTACTCGGGCTATTTCTACTTGCCCGAAACGAAAGAATGGAAGCATCTGGTAACCTTTTCGACACTCGCTAAGCAGAAACAACTCAGTGGTTACTATTCGTTCATCGAAGATTTCAAACGGAACAAAGTCTCCGCGACGCAAGTGCGCCAAGCCGAGTTCGGCAACGGTTGGGTACGCAACGGCAAGGGCGAATGGAACCCAATTCTCGAAGCTCGGTTCACTGGCGACAGCAATCCCGTCTTGAACATCGACGCCGGACTGACGAAAAGCAAGGATCGCTTTTACCTTGTGACGGGCGGCGACACCGAAAATACCACGACCAATCTCAAAGACAAATTGACGCAGCCCAAAGACGCGAAGCTTGTGGCTCCGAAAGATTTCCCAGAACTGTTTGAACCGAAACAATAACGAGTGCCTGCCATGATTGAACTGACCCGTCGGGCGTGGTTGGCCACCGCTGGCACGATTGCCGGCGCCGTGCCGTTGTTGGCTGCGGAGCCAAAGCCGGACGGTAAGAAAGCGGCGTTCAAATATTGTTTGAACACCAGCACGATCCGCATCGCGGAAGGGACTTGGGGCAAGTCCCGTGGCATCGTCGAGGCAATCGGGATCGCAGAGAAGGCGGGCTACGCGGCCATCGAACCGTGGATCGCCGAACTCGACGAGTTCACCAAAGGGGGTGGAACTCTGCCCGATCTCAAGAAGCGTTTCGCCGATGCCGGACTGGCCGTGCCGAACGCCATCGGCTTCGCCGAATGGATCGTTGAGGATGCCGGAAAGAGGAAGAAGGGACTGGAACAAGCTAAACTGGACATGGATAAAGTGTTGGCCATTAGCGGCAGCCAAATTGCAGCACCGCCAACCGGGGCGACGGGTGGAACGAGTCGGCGTGACGATCCAAAATTCACCGAACCGGTGAATCCACTCGTCGCCGCGGATCGTTACAAAGATTTACTGGAGATCGGCAAGAAGATTGGCGTGCGACCCATCGTCGAAGTCTGGGGCTTCTCCCGTTCACTATCTCGGCTCGGCGAAACTATGCTCGTGGCGATGGAATGCGGCCGTGACGGCGGG
>JANXWE010000059.1 GCA_025351325.1 Fimbriiglobus sp. | reverse complement strand
TACCGTCACCTTCTATTCCTACTGGGGCGGGAATTCGGTTGCGGGCGAGAGGCACACGCTCGGAACCGCGATAGCAGTACCGTACGGCGTCACCGGACAATCGAAGGCGACCCTGACCCTGGCCCCCTTCCCGCTCGGCGT
Organism: Fimbriiglobus sp.; assembly: GCA_025351325.1. Taxonomy (GTDB): domain Bacteria; phylum Planctomycetota; class Planctomycetia; order Gemmatales; family Gemmataceae; genus JALHQU01. Next base: position 9,450 of record JANXWE010000059.1, on the reverse strand, counting down.
CGGCACCTACACCTTGACGGCCGACTACAGCGGGGACGATTGGTTTTTCCCGATCACCCAGGGGATGGTGGAGTACAATTATCAAGTCACCAGCCCCCCATCACCCCCCACCACACCGGGTAGCATCAGCGATTTCGTCTGGTGGGATCAGAACAGCGACGGACAGCAATCGAACGGCGAACCCGAAATAAAAAACGTTGTCGTGAAGCTCTACAAACTAAACCCACCCCAAACTTACGTATCGCAAACAACGACGGACAACGCCGGGAAGTACGCCTTCAACGGTCTCACACCGGGGACTTATCAAGTCAAATTCGAAAATCCGGATCCAAATCAATACGTCGCAACGACTCGGTACGTTGGTTCCGTCACAACCGATAGCAACGCCGATGTCGACGGCTGGACAGGCCCCATCACTATCGCCGCGAACACGATCGACACGACGATCGATGGAGGATTTGCCAAATTCCAGATGATCATCGTCGGGGATACGAATCGCGACGGGACGGTGACCGACGCCGACTTGCCCGATCGCGACAAGTGGTCGAACAAGAGGGGGGCCATCTACGCCGTCAACCACGACGATAACGACCTCAGCGAGAAGCAGGACGCCGTCGGATTCGCTGACACTGGAGTTCCCGTCGACGAGAACTTCGCGTTCGAAAATCAAGCCGATGCGAACAAATCGGCGCCACTCGTCATCAAGAAGACCGGGGTGCTCCCGGCGGGCATGAAGGTGTTCTTGAAGGTGGCGGATGCCGATCAAGCCAGGGCCATCCACGTTTTCAACGGTCGCACACCGGGCGCCATCGAGAGGCTGGGGGCACTCGTCACCCCGGGTGCGTTGGAAATCGACATCACCACCGACGTGAGCGCGACCGCCGACACCACCTTCGGTTTGGAGGGGTTGCTTTACTGCTACGTGGGTGCGAACGCAGTAAAAGCGTTGGCCTTCAACGGGTACATCGACTTCACCTTGGAGCTGCGACGGGTGGATGCGACGGTCGTCCAATCGGACAAAGCCAAGTTGAAAGTGGCCCCGTGGGTCATAATGTCCAACCAGCAGGCGTCCCAGGAAGTCTAGGTACAGGACGCCGGCGCCGCCAACGCGAGTTTCCGCCTGACCGCCAGTGTGGATCCCGGCTACGTTGGGCTGGACAATGCGACGGGCCAGTTGAAACCCTACAATTTGGGCACGCGATGGGCGCAAGACCACGCCGAGATCGGCTACACGCAGCGACCCGGCGGCGATAAGCTCTATGCGACGTTCCAACTCCCCTATGGAAATCAGCCGGCTGCGCGAAGGAGCACAAGTATCCGTTCCCATTCGTCGATCTTGAGTTCGACCTACACTTCGCAAGATGCACCACGTCGACACGCATCATCGATTCGCTGCCTTCGAACATTCCCACGACGCTCCGCCAATCCCGCGATGCGGGAATGATCGACGGCGACACTGCCAATTTCCGTTCCAGTTCCGCCACCCGTGCGGCGAGCGACTCCAACGTCAATTCGGGCATGGTGGAATCTCCAATTCGTTGCTGGGTTGCGACAAGAACATTCTACTCCACCGTGCCAGGATGGAGACGAACCCTGAACGGCTTCAGCAAATTCACAAAAAATAGTCACACAATTCCGAACAGCCGGCCTATTAGTCATACGTGATATCGCATTGGCTTTTGTCCTTCGACCGGCCGGCTGAAGGACGCTAGATTTGTTTTCTCCAACACTCTTGACAGGACATCTGAAGATGCACGACATCGTAGACACCGCAGTAGCCGCCGGCTCGTTCAAAACGCTCGCCGCCGCCGTCACCGCCGCCGGTTTGGTTCCGACGCTCAAGAGCGCCGGCCCATTCACTGTGTTCGCCCCGACCGATGAAGCCTTCGCCAAGTTGCCAGCCGGCACGGTGGAAGCTTTGCTGAAAGACATCCCGAAGTTGACCGCTATCCTTACCTATCACGTTGTCGCCGGCAAAGTCATGGCCGCCGACGTGGTGACCATGGACGGCAAATCGGCCAAAACCGTGAACGGTGCCGAAGTGAAGATCAGTACCAAAGGTGGCGTGAAGTTGAACGGCACCTCGAATGTCGTCAAGACCGACATCGAATGCATCAACGGGGTGATTCACGTCCTCGACGCCGTGATCTTGCCACCCGGCTAAAGGACTCACTGCAACTCGCCCTTGCAGGTACTCGAAGCTCAGCGGAGTGATCCGCTGGGCTTCGTTCGTTGACACCTAAACTTATTTCGCCGCAGCTTTCGGTTCATCTCGTTTTGGCTTAGCAGGTGGCGTGAACAACGTTGGCAACGTTGCGGTCGTTGCGCTTTCATTTAATTTGGTCAAATCTTCGCCCGTGAGCTTGCTGAAGTCCGCGATCAAGACCGTCAGCCGCTGCGTCAGTTCCCCGTGCAGTTCCAATTGAGGTTTGGTTGGCTCGCCATCACCGTCGGTGATGTTGTTCATGAGCCAAGTGAATTGCGAGTAGAGCATGGCCCCCGGCTTGGCCCCGAATACGTCGTAAACCACTTTCGCTTTCGGGTTGTGCAACTTCTCTTCGAGTACGCTGAGTTTCTTGCCGAAGGCCTCTTCGTCTTTCGATAGTTTCTCGGCGATTTTGTTCTCTTTGAATAGCTCCTTGCGCAGCTTGACCTGTTTTTGAATCGCCCGCAATCGCAGCACCGCGTCGGTGAGGGTGTCGATGTCGTCGCGGACTTTCAGGGCAAGAGCTTCTTGCGCGGGGTTCACTTCGGGCTTCATTTTTAGCCGCACGTCCGGCAGCACCTCCACGGTCGTCGTTTGTGTCTCTTTTCCGATGGTGAGTTTCACCGTGTACATCCCCGGACTCACGGGGATGTTCATCCCGGGGTTCCCGGCATCCACTTTGGCCCCCGGAATCGTGTCGGCCCCGTCGTGGGTGAGGTCCCAAACGAACTTGTTCAGCCCGACCTTCACTGGCAGTTTGCGCTCCTTCTTCTGGGCCTCGTCATCCTCGTCGTCTTTGTCGTCCTCGTCGCCTTCCTTCTTGGGCTTCCCTTTGCCGACCGCCACGAGTTTGCCCGCGGCGTTGCGAATTTCGAGGAGCAGATCGGTCGTCACTTCTTTGCCCAGGTGGTACCAGAGGACCGCGCCAGTGTCCGGGTTCGGGCTGCTGCTACCACTGTGGTGATTGGTAATGTCCCCGCCACCGTTCGTGTTCCACTTGATCGCGGGTGGAGTCGAGTACAAGTGCAGCGTCTTATTTTTGGTACTGTCGCCGACGTTTCGCACGACGGTGAGGTCGTCGAGAATCCAGAAGCTGCGGCCGTGCGTGGCCACCACGAGGTCGTTGTCCTTCACTTGCAAATCGTGAACCGGCACCGTCGGCAGGTTCAGTTGCAAACCCTTCCACGACTTGCCCGCGTCGGCGGAAAACAAAATCCCACGCTCGGTGCCCAGGTAGAGTTGACCCTTCTTGTTCGGATCTTCGCGGACGACTTTGCAATGCGTCCCGGCATCCAAACCCCCGGTGATACTCGTCCACGTTTTGCCGGCGTCGGTGGTCTTCCAAACATGCGGGCGCATGTCGTCCATCCGGTGATTGTCGACCACGAGGTACGCCGTCGCCGCATCGTGTGGGCTGGCTTCGATGCAGGTGACGGTGCCCCAGTCGGGCAGGTCGGGGACGTTCGCCGTGAGGTCGTTCCAGGTCTTGCCGCCGTCGACGGTCAGGTGAATTTTGCCATCGTCGGTACCGGCCCAAAGTTGGCCGGATTTCTTCGGCGATTCACTGAGCGCGAAGATGGTGCAGTAGGTTTCGGCACCGGTGTTGTCACCCGTGATTGGCCCGCCACTCCACTGCTGCTTCTGTTTGTCGTTCCGACTGAGATCGGGGGAAATCGGCGTCCAGGTGGCACCGTTGTCGGTGGTTTTGAACAGCACATTCCCCGCGTGGTAGACCGCACCGTCGTGGATCGACACCACGATGGGGGCCGTCCATTGAAAGCGGTACTTGTGCTTGGCCGGGTCGATGCCGGACGGGTTCCACTGGTTCACCGTGATGTTGCGAGCTTGGCGGGTGCGCTGGTCGAAGCGCGTCATGATGCCGCCATATTCCCCGGCAAAAACGATGTTCGGATCTTTCGGATCACTCACCGCGTGCCCGGCTTCGCCGCCGCCGATGGTGTGCCAATCGCCGAGGCCGATGCTCCCCTTCAAACTGTGGCTCGGTCCACTCGCGCTGCCGAGATCCTGCATGCACCCCATGATCCGGTACGGGACGGAATAATCTGCGTGGACGTGGTAGAACTGCGTGATGGGTAGCGGTGGCGCGAACCACGTCTTGCCGCCGTCGCTGCTGAGATCGACGCCACCGTCGTTGGCATTGATCATCCGGTCGGGATTTTTCGGGTCGATCCAAACGTCGTGGTGATCGCCGTGATGGATGCCTTTCACCGACTTGACGCTCTTGCCGCCGTCGATCGACTTCAACAGCGGGACTTGCGGGGCGTAGAGCACATCGGGGTTCGTTGGGTGCACCGTGATCGTGGAATAGTACCAAGCTCGTTGCCGCAACACGCGGTCGTCGCTGGTCAGGCTCCAGTTTTCGCCGCCGTCGTCGGAACGGAACAGGCCACCTTTCTCCGCTTCGATGATCGCGTAAACCCGCTGGCTGTTGCTCGGTGCGACCGCGACGCCAACTTTGCCCCAGATCCCGGGGGGCAGACCATTCTTGCGATCGGGGTCGTTCGGTTTCTTCTTGAGCGTCTTCAAACTCTCCCAACTGTCGCCACCATCGCGGGACACGAACAAGTCACTGCCCGCGCCACCGCTCGTGAGTTCCCAAGGCTTCCGGCGCGTCTGCCAGAAACCGGCGAAGAGGACACGCGGATTGTTCGGGTCGAGGGCCACATCGGACGCGCCGGTGTTCTCGTCCACAAAGCAGACTTTCACCCAAGTCGTGCCGCCGTCTTTGGTGCGATAGACGCCCCGTTCCGCGTTCGGCCCGAAGGCGTGCCCGAGAACCGCCGCGTAGCAGACGTCCGCGTTCTTCGGATCGACGACGATGGTGCCGATCTGCCCGACTTGTTTCCAAACGTGCTTCCAACTCTTGCCCGCGTCGGTCGATTTGAAGATCCCGGCGCCCGCCGAGACGTTGCCACGAATGTTCGCTTCGCCGGTGCCGACGTAGACCACGTTCGCATCGCTGGGGGCCACGGCGATGCAGCCGATGGAACTCGTCGGTTGATCGTCAAAGATCGGCTTCCACTTCAAGCCGCCGTCGCTCGACTTCCAGATTCCCCCGGACGCGGTCGCGGCGTAATACGTCAGCGGGTCGCCGACGACTCCGCACGCCCGGCTCACCCGTCCGCCGGCAAACGGCCCAACGCTGCGGTAGGACAGTGCCGCGAATTCGGGTGGCCCGTGCGGCTCCGGTTCTTCAGCGATTGTGAATGGAATCCAACCCAGAATAAAACCGACGGCGAGAAGGTAACGCATGGAGGAACTCGCAGGATAGGCCGGAAAATCGGCAAGCACAGCCCATCTTAAACCGCGTGCACCGTTGGGCTAGTAACGGGGAAAAAAAAAGGGAGTCCGCCATGCCCTGCGTTGTCGTTAAGATCGCTGGATACGTCAGAGTCGACATCGAGGTCGCAGCTATCCGATCCGCTGAGCCGGACTGACACGCGGAGGATACCGTGGAAACATACTTGATAGTGATCGGTAAAACAGCGACCGGGTACAGCGCCCACTGCCCCGATGTCTCGGGCTGTTCGGCGGTCGGGGAAACGGTCGAGGCGACGGTCACCGACATGCGCGAGGCGCTGGAGTTCCACTTCGAAGGCATGACGGAGGACGGCGACCGGATCCCCCGCGCCGGCGGCGTCTCTTCGTACGCCGAGGCGATGACGGATCTGGAACCGGATCGTGAGTTGCTGGCCCACATCCGGATCGACACGAGCCGGTTCGCCACTCGGTTGAACCTCGCGTAGTACCAGCTGCCCCTCTACAATGCCGTTTTCACTCACACGAACAATCGCCTTTCCCATGAATCCAGCCCGCCAAGCCGTCATCCTTGAGCCCTATAAAGTCGGCGTCCGTGAGGTCACGCTGGCCGATCCGGGGCCGAACCAAATTTTGCTTGCGGCCGAGTACTCGGGCATCAGTGCGGGTACCGAACTCGCCGTGTACACCGGTACGCACCAGTGGCTGCAAGACCCGACCATGCCCGATTGGAAGTTCCCGTTCCGCTCCGGGTACAGCGCCGCCGGTCGGGTGCTGAAGGTCGGCAATGAGTTCCCCGGCGGCTTCCAAGAAGGGGATCGCGTCAGCTTCCCCGGCAACCACGCTTCGGCTGAACTGTTCACCGTCGGTCACGAGCGCTGCCGGGTCTGGAAGATGCCGGACAACCTGAGCTTCGAAAATGCGGCCGTCGCCGTCATCGCCCGCTACGGCTTCGGGGCGTCGATCCGCGTCGGCCTGACGCTCGGTCGCAGTTGCGCCGTGCTCGGGCAAGGGATCATTGGCCAGTTCGCGTTGCGCTGCGCCATCGCCGCGGGAATGTCCCCGGTGGTCGGAATCGACTCGGTGCCGATGCGCCGCGCCGCGGCCCTGAAGGCCGGGGCCGATCACGTCATTGACCCGAGCGCCGGCGATGCCAAGGCACAACTGGCGAAGTACCTGAATGCGAAAGGGGCTGAGGTGGTCATCGATGCGACGGGTGTGCCGGGGGCGATCCCAACGGCGATGGGTTTGGCGTGCGATGCCGGGCAAGTGGTGGTGGTCGGCAGCCCGCGTGGCAAAGCAAACGAGGTGAACTTCTATGACGACTTGCACCGCCGCTACATCGAAGTGACTGGCGCCCATGGCAACATGCTCTTCGAACCGGCCCACACGCGGTTGGCCGGAGCATGGGACATCGACAAAGCTCAATATTGGTTGCTGCGTGCCATTGCCTCGGGCCGGCTCAGTTTGGCTGGGTTGAACACCCACACGATTGCACCGGAGCAACTCGGGGACGCCTACGAGGGGTTGCTGAAGGACAAGGACAACTACTTGGGCGTCGTGATGAAGTGGGTGTGAATTGGAACTGAGTCCCGAAGCCGTCATCGGGACTCAGATTCGTCGGACTCACTTCGCCTTCACGTTGTAGCAGACCATTTTATCTTGGTCGCGTAGGTACAGTTTCCCGTCCACGATCACGGGGTGGGCCCAACTGGCCATGCCGCTGCGTTCCTTTTCTTGAAACGACGAAACGACTTTGAGGCCTTCGGGCGACGGTTCGATCAGAACCATGGTGCCGTTGTCGTAGCGGAAGTAGAGCATGCCATCGGCGCTGAGCACGGCCGCCGAACCCTTGCCACCGGCCGGGTTCTTCTCGGGGCCCCACATGATCTCGCCGGTCTTCAAATCGACGCAGACGGGGTTGCCGTTGTTCTGGTTGTGGCCGAAGTAGGCGTAGTTGCCGACCTGCACCATCCCGCCGTGGTGGTTGTTCAAGTCGGACTTCTTGTAAGCTTTCACTTCTTCGGCCGTGAACTTTTCGGTACCATCCGCAACGATCTTCAGCAGCGCCGCGCCGCCGTCGTAAGCGCACGAGACCCAGACGTGGTCGTCGGTGACGATCGGAATCGGAATCTGAGCCACGCCGCCACCGGACGCCTTACCCTTGTACTGCCAGAGTAGTTTGCCGGTTTTCGGGTCGACGCCGACGACGCCGGCCGCCTTGCCCATGAGCACGACGTACATCGCCCTGCCCGCCAAGGTCACTTTCTCCGGGGAGCAATAGCCGCCACCATCGCTGCCGCCGCCGGCGATTTCACTTTTCCAAATATCTTTGCCCGTGGCTTTATCGAGCGCGACCAGTGCGGCTTTGTTCCCGCCGGGGACGCAGATGAGTTGATTGCCGTCGATCAGCACCGAGTCGGTGAATCCCCACGACGGCACCCGGCCGCCGAAGTCTTTCTGGTAGTCCCGCTCCCACAGTTTTTCGCCCTTGGACGCATCCAGGCAGACGAGCTTGCCGTTGCTGCTGACCGCGAAGACTTTGCCATCATCGAAGGTCGGACTGGCACTCGGGCCGTTGTTCTGGTTGGTTCCACGCGGATCGTCGAACGGAGTGAACCAGAGTTCCGTGCCGTCCGACTCCTTCAACGCCCAGATGCCGTCTTTCTTATCGCGGGTGCCCATCCCGTAGATCGTCCCCTTGACGATTGTCGGCGTGCCGAAGCCGAGGCCGAGGCCCTTGACGGTCCAGACTTTCGGGGGGCCGTCCTTCGGCCATGATTTCAACAGGCCGGTCTCTTTGCAAATGCCGTCGCGGTTGGGGCCACGGAACGCGGGCCAATCTTCGGCGAACGCGGTCGAAACGAACAGCACACCGGCCGCGAGCAGCGGGAAACGGATGGGCATCGGCGAAACTCCGGGGAACGGGAATCGAAGGAGGGATTTCAAGGCAGAGCTACAGATGAGTGTAAACGGCCGGGCGGGAAGTGCAAGCGGGGGATTTCACCCGCGTGTGAGTCACACTGTGCCGCGGAGTAAAGACTGCTGCTGGTATTGGGTGGGTACGGACAAGATTGGCTCCGCCAACGGCACGCCGTGACGGCGACGGCCGACCACGCGAACGTACCCGAGCCAGTCTCCTCGATCCGCCTCCAACGCGGAAATCTCGACGGCGTTGTCGGGGGCAATTACCCGGTGCCAGTCGAGCCAACGCTTCCAACCGTCGGTCAGCGCGTCGGCCGTCTCGACGTCGACAATCCCTGTCCGTTCCCAGTGCCGCCGCCACCAAGCAGCCGAGTGCAAGCACCACGGTTTGTCTTGATCCCACCACGCCGCCAGATGTTTGGGAACCGGCCCATCGACCTCGCGCATCAGCCCGGCCCCGGCGATGCCCACTTGTCCGCCCGGCTTCACGAACTGGGCGAGGTAGTTCAAATATAGGTCGTCGGTTCCGAAATACGGGTAAGAGTCGATGCACACGATCGCATCGAAGAATCCAGCGGCGAAAGGCAGCGACCGCGCATCCGCATGAATCGGGAAGACACCGTCCTCAACACCGGCGTCTTGGATCCGCTGCCACGTCTCCGAGGCGCAGAACCAGAGGTCGGTGGCCCAAACTTGGACTCCGAATTCCCGGCGCAGGAAGATCGACGACGCACCCCGTCCGCAACTGAGATCGAGTACCCGCATCCCCGCGCGCAGGTCGAGCGATTCGGACAGCCATTCCATCATCCACAGCGAGTTTGCCCCCCGCTGACTGCGGCGATGATCCACTCGGGATGATACCGCGTCGAACGGGGAAACCGTTCGGAAATGAACCGATCATCCATACGTTTGCCCCTGTCCACCGCATCGATCAACATCGCTGGACTTTACCATCAAGTCTGCAGGGATAAAACAACTCAGCCGCGAGACGTCCGTCGAGCGCGGAATCGGACGCGGCTTCCGCTTCCCGCGCTCGACGG
>JANXWE010000053.1 GCA_025351325.1 Fimbriiglobus sp. | reverse complement strand
GAAAGGCGAAACGCGACTGCTGGCGGATCTGCCCGACGAAAGTGTAGCCGCCCAAAAAGGGATGGAACGGCTCGAAGAAGTGGAGATGCTTCTGAGGAAACTCAAAGGCAAGGATCGTGAAATTGTCCGCCAGTTTTACATCGAAGGCCGCACGTACGAAGAGATCAGCACCGATCTCGAAATCCCGGTGAACTCCATCGGGTCGATCCTGTCGCGGGCCAGGGTCAAGCTCCGCGAGTTGTCGAAGTCGTTCGCCGAACTCCAACCCTATGTTCTCGAACCGAAGCCGAAAGCACCTAAAAAGACCACGGTCGGTAAGTCAGCCAAACCGAAGCAGACCAATCAATAATTGATCTGGAGCTGCATCCGCAGTGCCGATCCTTCAAAATCGCGGTATGACACCGAACCGGTCGTGTTGAGGGCCGTGAAATTCGGTGTATTGATGTTGCTGTATTCGAGTACCAATTCCACCTGCTTGCTGATCTGCCATTCAATGCCGAAGTCGGTTTGCCGCTGGTGCCCGAACGGGGCGTTGGCAATGTTGCGGTAGCCACCCGTGTACTGCTGGTACCGGCAGTACGGTGTGAAGATGCCGTACTTATTGGTTTCGTGTCGGTACATTCCCATGACGTAGCCGCCGTCGATGTGCCGCGATTCCACAGCCGTCTGGGCATTATTCAACCCCGGGCCACGCCCCGTCTGCCATTCTGCTTGGAACCCGAACGGCTGCGGGTACCAAACGAACGTCCCGGCGACCCGTTCTTCGGTGATGCCCCGTGTTCCACCTGTCCCCGTGGGAACTACCCCGGCCGCTCCGATGCCCAGCGGACGGATGGCCGAGCCAGCGACGACGTAATCGCCGCGATAGGCTTGAACGCTCCCCTCGATGATTTGGCCATTACCCAACTGCACCGGCAGGGTCAAGCGGGTGACCATGTGCAAGTTCAAGTTCGCTTCGGCGACCCCGCCGCCCTGGCCGTCGTACACACCGAAAGCGAAGATGCCGTAGTTGCCCGAGCCTTTCAAGCCGCCGCGCACGAGGGTGGCAAATAGCTTTTGATATTCTTCGGGCGTCCAGTAATAGAAGACGCCGAGATCGCGTTCGTTGGGCGAGACGGCGGAGTTGATCGCATCGGTCCGGTCGAGCGGGACGCGGTTCGAACTCGACTGCATGTTTTCAAAGCCGTACGGAACCTTCGAGAGACCGACCCGAACGCGGTGGACTTTGGTCGCATCCAAATAGAGATCGGCGTAGAGATCCCGAATTTGGCCGAAGTAGATCAAGTTGGTGCCACCTTGTGGTACCGAGGCAAAATCGGGCTGAAAATAGTACGAGACATAATCGCTGAGGTCACCCGACAAAATTAACCGGGATCGCCGGATCGAAAAGTTCTCGGCATTGCCGTTGATCGATCGATCTCCCAAGAGGTTGGGAGTGCCCTCCCGAGTATCCAAGGTTCGACCGAAGCGGACTTGCGAATAGCCGCGAATCGAGAGTTTCTCATACCATTTCTTCTCGCCGTCCTGTGGGACGCTCAACGAATCGTATAGCGATTGCAAGTCGTAACGGGTGCCCCCGTAGAGGTCGTACTCCTTCTTCGACTGCGCTTCGGCTTTCTTCGCCTCGTCGGCCGCCTTTTTCTTCTCCGCTTCCTTTTTCAAGTACGCCGCGATGATGGCTTCGGTCGCCTTGGTTTCGGCAGTCGCTTTCGGATCGGCAGGGCCTTCGACGGGGACAACTTCCGCAGGGATTGGCTCGCTCTGAGGAGTTTGGGCCGACAGGAAACTGGGCCGCACGACCAGAGCCGTGCCGACGACCAGCACGAACGCGAAATACTGCAATGGCTTGCCCATGGTCAATTCTAATCCGATGATTCAGCAGGAACGTGGCTGACAAGATTTCTTCACTCTTCTTCGACTGATTGCGCAACAAACTACAAGAAGAATTCTTCCTGTAGCGATTGGGCAAGTTCTGCGGGGCAATGAGGTCTTCTGACTCGCCGCCGCTTTTCATTTCACTAAATAATTCCGCATGCTGCTCACCGAACGATTATCCTCGTCCATGCCCGCTCCGGTTCGCAGTCGCGGGTTAGAGTATTTTCGCACCCGGCGTGTCAGGCTGGAATCGGTGAATGCCGTGGAAACCTTGGCGACGGTGCGTGGCACTAGGGAATACGAAGTCGATCTCACGCTGGCCGGTGAACAGATTCGAGCGGTTTGCAACTGTCCTTACGGAGATCTCTGCAAACACATCTGGGCCACCGTTCTGGCTGCCGAGCCGAAAGGATTTGCTCGTGTCGCCGCAATCAACGGCCCGCTCAAGCTCGTCTTTGATTCGGAGTTTGACGACGAGGACGACGACGAGGACGAGGACGACGACGACTCATGGGACGTTGACGACAAATATACACCGGCCAAGCCTCGCAAAGCTGTCCCTCAAGCCCCGCCCCCTCCTCCACCCCCACCCAGGCCGGAGCTTTGGAAGGAACAACTGGCCAGCCTGCGCCGCGATGTCGATCCGCAATCCAGCTATCGAGCACCAGTCCGTTCTGGCGAACGACAGCTGTTGTTTCTTGTGGATTTACCAAGCAGTTTGAAAGCTCATAAGCTTGCGTTAGAAATCAATGTTCAATCGCGGAATAAGAATGGGGAATGGTCGAGTCCGAAGTCGACAGCACTTTCGGGTACGGAGATCGCGGAGTTAGCGAATCCGCTCGACCGACAACTTCTCGCGTTACTTGGTGGAGCCGAACGAGCGGATAAGTACGGCTACAGCTACGGCTACAACTCTCACTCGAATTCCTCCAATATCCGCTTTCAACTCGCTGGGCCACTGCTCCTGACCCTCCTGCCCCTGTTGGCCCAGACCGACCGTGTCTGTCTCAAACGCGAGCAGATGTACCCGGTTCTCGAAAAGCTCACGGCCGAACTCGATCCGCCGTGGGAATGGTCCGTCGGCGTGGAACGCAGCTCCATTAAGACGAAGTGGGCGCTCCAAGGGAGTTTGCATCGTGGATCCGAGTCCATGCCACTCACGAAGCCTGCGCTGCTCGTCCCCGGCCTGATCATTTGGGATGGGCGCTTCGGCCACTTCGACGACGCCGGTGCGTCGGCGTGGGTGCAGACGTTGAGAAAGATCGGAACGATCACCGTACCGGAGTCGGGTATTGATGAGCTGGTCGGTCAATTGATCCAGATGCCACGCTTACCGCGGCTGGAACTCCCTGAGGAGCTGAGTTACTCTCAGGACTCGATCCCGCCACGGCCTCGTCTGGTGGTCGTTCCAGCGAAAAATAGTAGTGGCCCACCATTACTGAACACCGAGTTGTCGTTCGACTACGACGGGATCATCGTTCCCGCTCAACCCATGACCCGAGGGGTGTTCCAGACCGACACCAAACGCTTTATCTTGAGGGATGCAGTCGCAGAAGCGGCGGCAGGAACCTTGTTAACTCGTCTCGGAGTCCGCTCCACTTTAAGTTATGGAGGCATCCCAACACAAGAACTGAAACCGGCGTTACTGCCCAAACTCGTCCGCGAGTTGATCACCGCCGGTTGGATCATCGAAGCGGACGGGAAGCTGTATCGCCAAGCCAGCGAATACAAATTGGCGGTACGCTCCGAGACTGACTGGTTCGACCTCGAAGGCACTGCCGATTTCGGAGGCATTGCGGTTCCATTTCCTCGCCTGCTTGCTGCACTCCGCAAAGGGGAACAGAGCATCCTCCTCGACGACGGCAGCTTCGGGATGGTGCCGGAAGACTGGCTGAAGAAGTATGGCATCTTGGCGCAAATGGGCACCGTCGAAGGGGATTCCATCCGCTTCTCCCGAGCACAAGTGGGGGTGCTCGATGCTCTGTTGGCATCACGGCCAGAAGTGACCTTCGACAAGCAGTATGCCCGTGCCCGGGATCAGCTTCACAAGTTCGTCGGTGTGGCAGCGGTCGATCCACCCAAGGGGTTCGTGGGAGAGTTGCGCGAGTACCAGCGTGAGGGTCTCGGCTGGCTGAAGTTCGTCCGCAAGTTCGGGTTCGGCGGCTGCCTCGCCGACGACATGGGTTTGGGCAAGACAGTGCAAGTCCTCGCCTTGTTGGCCGGGAAACGCAACGGCCCGGCCCTGGTCGTGGTGCCGAAATCGCTGATCTTCAACTGGAAACAAGAAGCGGCCAAATTCGCTCCGAAGCTGAAAGTGCTCGATCACACGGGCACCACCCGCGACCGCACGGGGGCCAACTTCCGCGATTTCGACATCGTGCTGACCACCTACGGCACGCTCCGCAACGATGCCGACGCGTTCACCGAGATCCGCTTCGACACCTGCATTTTGGATGAATCCCAAGCGGCCAAGAACGCTACCACCGAGACAGCGAAAGCGGTGCGGTTGGTGAAAGCCGATCACCGCATCGCCATGAGCGGCACGCCGGTCGAGAATCACCTCGGCGAGTTGTGGACACTCTTCGACTTCTTGAATCCGGGGATGCTCGGTCGGGCGATGTTGACGAACAACGGATCCGCCTCGATTCGCAACCCGGACGCCGAAACACGCGAACTGTTGGCGAAGGCATTGCGACCGCTCATCCTGCGTCGCACCAAAGATCAAGTCGCCAAGGACTTACCGGCGAAGACGGAGCAGACCGTTTATTGCGATCTCGAACCGGCCCAGCGCCAGCTCTATGACGAACTCCGCGAACATTACCGGCAGTCGCTGCTGGCCCGGGTCGATTCGGTCGGCTTGGCGAAATCCAAAATCCACGTGCTGGAAGCGCTCCTGCGACTTCGGCAAGCGGCGTGTCACCCGGGCTTGATCGACAAAAAGCGGACGGCGGAACCGAGTGCGAAGCTTGATATTTTACTGCCGCAACTCCGGGAACTCGCCGAGAGCGGGTGCAAGGCACTCGTCTTTTCGCAGTTCACGTCGCTGCTGTCAATCGTCCGCAACCGGCTCGATACCGAGGGTGTGACCTACGAGTACCTCGACGGCAAAATCCGCGATCGCTCCGAACGGGTCGAACGCTTCCAGATCGACCCGAAGTGCAAATTGTTCCTCGTGAGCTTGAAGGCCGGCGGTGTCGGTTTGAACCTCACGGCCGCTGAGTACGTCTTCCTACTCGACCCCTGGTGGAACCCGGCGGTGGAAGCCCAAGCCATCGACCGGAGTCACCGCATCGGCCAGACCAAACCGGTGTTCGCCTATCGACTGATCGCCCGTGGTACAGTCGAAGAAAAGGTGCTAGCCTTACAACAGAGCAAGCGTGCCCTAGCCGATGCCATCCTAGGTGGCGATGGCCGATTGATGAGCGACCTCAAGCGTGAGGATCTGGAATTGCTGTTGTCGTGAGCGTTTGACCCCACGGAAGGATTCAGCCCGTGCGAACTTTGGCCATCGGGGACGTCCACGGAGCATCGAGCGCGCTCGATGCGTTGATGAATTTCGTGAAACCAACAGCCGACGACGTGTTGGTCTTCTTGGGCGATTATGTGGATCGTGGCCCCGATTCCAAAGGGGTACTGGATCGGTTGATGGCCTGGAGTGAATCGCTCCAAATCGTCTGCCTGCGTGGCAATCACGAACAGATGATGCTCGACGCCCGCACCGACCGCAGTGCTATGAAAATGTGGCTTTCGGTGGGGGGTACCCAAGCCTTGGCGTCGTATGCCCTAGCAGGGCGAGCGTCGCTCGAGACCGTGCCGGCCGAGCACTGGACGTTCCTGGAAGAACGCTGCGGTGACTTCTTCGAAACCGACACCCACATCTTCGTGCATGCCAACCTCGATCCGTCCCTTGAACTGGCCGATCAACCGGAATCGATGCTCTTGTGGGAGTTCTTACGAGGGCCAATCCACCATGTGTCGGGCAAGGTGGTGATCTGCGGGCATAGCTCCCAGCGCAGCGGTGAACCGCTGGCTTGGCAACAGACGGTTTGCATCGACACCAACGCCTACGGTGGTGGTTGGCTCACCTGCCTGGATGTGGACACACGCCACTATTGGCAAGCCGACGTGGATGGTTACACTCGCACGGGCGAGTTGCAAGAACAGGATTGATTCCAGTGGCCCGGCGATCGTTGCCGTCGTATGAATTGAGTCACGGGTACGAATGTCGTGCCCCGATTTTTCACGATTCCGGAGCGCATCATGGGTAAAGGAAACAACTCGCAGGGCAAGGAAAAGAAGAAGCCCAAGAAGGATGCCAAGACGGCCCCCGCCAAACCCGCCACACCGCCGAAGAAGTAACGAAATTAGCCGCGAGACGGAAGTCGAGCGCGGAATCGGACGCGGCTTCCACCCCCGCGCTCGACATCCGCTAAGATGGGTTGATGTCGACCGATGCTTCCAACCTGCGCGTGTTCGCCTTCCGACTTGGCCCCGGGCAAGATCTGCGGCAAGGGTTGCTCGACTTCGCCAAAGAACGGAACCTGCGGGCACCGGTCGTGCTCACCTGCGTCGGCAGCCTCACCGACGTGGTACTCCGGTACGCCAACCGATCCGATCCGGCGATTCGCCGGGGGCACTTCGAGATCGTCTCGCTGGTGGGCTTGGTCGATCCTCCGCGTGGCCATTTGCACCTGTGCGTCGCGGACGGCGACGGCCAAACGACCGGTGGCCACCTCTTGGACGGCTGTTTGGTTTACACCACGGCGGAAATCGTTCTCGGCGAATTGTCTGAGCTAAAGTTCCACCGGACGCCCGACTCGGTCACCGGGTTCAACGAATTGGTTGTCGGGATGCGGGCCGACCGATGGCGGACGCCGGAGTCCGGCATTTCATGAACCGACATCGGTTGAACACCATCCCGAAACGGAGGGACACGCCGATGCAGTCTGAGGCCGCTCACATCGGCCCACCCGTGCGCATCTTGCTGCTGAACTTCGGCGAGCGCCCGTTGTCGATCACGGCGCTGTGCAAGGTGCTCCGCTCGTTCGTCCGTCGCAAGCGCGACTCGGCGAATCCGTCGAATCGGCCGATGTGGGAAATGGCCCACTTGCTGTTCGTGTGCAAACACCTCGGCGACGATGCCGCCGGCGTTGACGAAGGCGCACGCGGAACTCGACCGGGCCGTCGAAAAGTGCTACCGCAAGGAGGCGTTCACCCAAGATCGCGAACGGGTCGAGTTCCTGTTCGAACTGTACGAGAAACTGGTCAACCCACTGACTGCCACCGCCCCGACTCGCCGCAAGAAGCGGACGGCGCAAGGGTAGTTTCAAACTGACTCGGATGGTCGGGAATATCCGATGAGCGGTGCAACGTGCACTTGGACATCGGCGAGGTAGTCCGCGAGTCCGTTATCGGTTCCGCGCTCGCGCAGGGTGGTCAGCGCGGTGGTTTGCCAGCAGCGACGTTCACGCTCGGGGTCGCCGGCGGACAACGCACGGTTCTGATTCATCCGCCGATTTTGCATCCGCATCACAACTGGTTTTTTAAAACAATTTACTCACCACCACGCCGTCCGTCGTGATTTCGGCAGGGAAGTAGTTCCTATGCAAACCGAGCGACTTTTGGGCGATTCGCTTGTACCTCCGAGCCTGAGCTGTCACGTCGTTCTCCATCCAGTCGAAGATGAACTTGGCAAAATCTACGCTTCGGTTCGCTTGCTCACGCTCAATATATGTCAGCGAATGGCCTCGATGCACGATCAAATTTCGCAAGTTCCGAGCCTCCTCAAGTTTCTTAACAAATATCTCGGGTAGGTCGCGCCCAGACAATTTCTGATAGTCCTTGAGGCGGCGTGGGAAATTGGTTTTTGAATTCTTAAGCTCCTTATCGGCCTTTTCTTGTTTATATTTCTTGAGAAGCTCAATGCGCAATATGGCTTCAAGGCATACTTCGAGGGCAGTGATTGATCGCCTCAGCGCGCCGCAGTAGTCACCTCTCTCCCGAAGGTGGATGCTCTGGATAAGCTCGAACTCCCCCGGTGTCTCAGTGAGACGTAGGCCTTCGGTAAGTTCTTCGGGAGTTGCGTACTGGAATGCTCCTTCCTCCCACTTGCCGGCCACCACGCTGGCCATTCAACGGATCCTCGGCTTCTCATCCCAGTCTGCTGACGGCAGGAGACTAGTCCTAATACTTTCGCCGCCCCGCTTCTCAACGAACCAAATGGGCACGTCCCAAGGTGAAATCTCATGAACGCCCGGATCGTAGGTTTGGAGTAAATACGCGCGCAGCAAACGATTCACCACCGCGAGGTGCACACCGCAGAGAGAGGTCAGGTAGTGCTGAGCGGTAATCACTCTCCCATCGCTTTTGCCGCTGGCTGCTGTCAAAACGTCGGCGTTGCAACGGGACGGGATACGGAGGACGGTCTTGCACTTTCTCGTCAGCATAGGAGTGCCTGACGCCAGAGTTTTTTGCTGGATTTCATCAGATTGGATGCTCGGCCCATGAAAAACGCACAACTGTAGAGAATCGGTCACTTGACCAACGTGAAGATGGCAGAAGTCATCCGTCACTGTTACGGCGAACTTGAATCCTTCAACATCCACGGGGACCGTACAGTCAGACACCATCATCCAAAACGGCAGTTCAACAATGAGAGTAACTTGCTCCCAATCGGCGTCCCAGTTCAGATCGTCCCCGATCATGAAAGAATTCGGTAGCTCTTGGTTACATTTTTCTTCGGTTGCCATGAGTTGGAACTCTTTAGGGCGGGAAATAATGTGTGGGTCTTACTTACTCCGGATAGAATTCGTAGTTAGACTCAAAGGTTATTTGGTTTTGGCCCTTGAGGTGTTTAGACGTGGGATCGCGAGCTTGTCCGTGAAGATCACTTGCTAAATCGACGTTTGAGGCATCGGTGACTGGCTCGTCACCTTTACTTCAAGCTTAGCTGACCATAAAAAGCAGAAAACCCCCGTGGCATAGCCACGGGGGTTCGTTCGATTCGGGGCAACCCTACTCCAACAGCAAGGTCGGCTCCCAGCCGACGCGTTCCGCGTTGGCCTTGAGCTTCTCCAACGCCCGGTTCTGGATCTGGCGGACGCGCTCTTTGCTGATCCGGAGCAGATGGCCGATTTGACGCAGGCTGTGGGTGCCACTGCCGGTCAGGCCGAAGCGGAGGTCGAGCACCTTCCGCTCGCGGGGGCGAAGGTTTTCCATCAGGAACTTGAGCGCCTCTTGGCGTTCGTTGTTCTCGTGGAGTGTCAAGGTCTGCGTGTCCGGCATCGCTTCGGTGAGCTTGAAATCGCTGTCGTCATCGAGGACGGCGTTCAGGCTGACCGGGGTGCGGGTGGCCGTTTGCAGGTGATTCAGGTGCTCGAGGCTGCTGCCGGTGCGGGTGGCCAGTTCTTGCGGGCTGGGCAAGTGCTGACCGCCGTGGGCGAGCGCTTCAGACTCTTGCTGGAGCAAGCCGAGTTCTTGCAAGTGGTGCGGGCTGAGGCTCACCAAGTGGCTCTGGCGGGCGACGGCGATTTGCAGCGTTTGGCGGATCCACCAGGTGGCGTAGGTGGCCAAGCGGGTGCCGTGGCTGACGTCGAAGCGGTCGATGGCCTGCATGAGGCCGCAGACGGCTTCTTGGAGGAGATCGGTATAGGCGAGGCTGTGGTGCCGGAACCGCTTGGCGACGTGGGCCGCGAGGCGGATGTTGGCACTGGCCAAGCGGTGCTTGTAGTGGACGTAGCGGGTGTGCAGGCGGCGCACGGCCAGCACTTCGCGGGTCGCTTCGGTGCAATTATCGCGGATGAACTGGGCCATCGGCCACGGTTCGAGGGGCGGGCGGCTGGCCCGGAGTCCGGGGAAGTGCCGGAGCAGCACGCGGACGAGTTCGTTCTTGCAGTCCCAGAAGCTGGCGAGCAGTTCGCGCTCTTCGTCCGGGGTGAGGAGGTCGGATGAGAAAGTCGTGACCACGGTTTCGTCGGTCACTTTAGCCGACGGAACTTGGCGGGTTCGTCGTACGGCGGCGGGCATGTGGTTTCCCCCAAAGGCAAAGACTAATGGCCGGAAATTACGCGTCCCCGAGCACGGCCACGGGCCGGCTATCTGGGTGACCGAATCCTGTCGGTCTGGCTGCATCCGTGCCCGCGTCAACTTCCGGAATAAGATGCCGGGACGGCCGAACGAGTCGACCGAATCCTGAACATCGACTCGAAGAGTGTCCGACCTCAACACAAAATCCTAGCGGAGACCCGATCCGCCATCAAAGTTTGAATTTTGAAGGCGAGACTTTCGCACAACGGCTCGTCCCGAGAATGCCAGTGGCAAAGGGTAGGGCGGAAACAAAGTTCCGACGCGGCTACCGGTGGGGACGAGCGAAAGAACACGTTGGCCAACTTCGCCAGTGTTGAGACGTTCACGTCTCCTTCACTTTCACAGGACGGATTGTAACCGTCTCGTCGCCACTGATCAAGCGACTCCTTAGGAAATTGCCCCTTTTTTTCTTCCCAACCCTTCCCCCTTTCCAAAAAGTACCTACTTCGATCCTTGATGCGGTGGCGATGAAAACCTCTCATATTTGAAGCGGGTACTGGTAGTGTCGTGAAATTGGGCAGCTTATTCCGAATCTTGAGAGAATAGTGACCGATAGTTGCAAAAAAGTGATCTAGACTTCGAGTGTTCGCCATTGTGCGAATTGTTCCGCCCCGATAATTGGGGATACCCGCATGGAGGCTGGGTCTTGGTCGAACATTCTTTACTGGAACCCCGTCCCGCTGATTCGCCCAGAACGGCAACGACGATGGTGACGCCTCGCTACCAGTGCTCTGTTTTAGTTGTGGACGACGAACCGTCGATCTTGGCGCTCCTAGCGCGCCAGCTCGGCCAAAACTTCGAATTGATCACCGCCAGCTCAGCCGTGCAGGCGAAAGGAATCGTCGAACTGCGTCCGATCGACATCGTTTTGACCGACTTGCAATTGCCAGACGCCAGCGGTCTGTCGCTCCTCGAATGGGTACGCCGGGTCTCGCCGCGCACGGCGCGGGTGCTGATTTCGGGGACAGCCAAGCTCCAAGACGCCGCCGAGGCGATCAACTGTTGCCAAATCGACCGGCTGATTCTGAAACCCTGGCGTGGGGAAGACCTCCAGGCCCACCTCAAAGATGTTGCCCGCGGACTGTTGTTGGAACGGAGTCACGAGCGACTGCTCGAAGAACTCCGGACGTTGAATCAACAGCTTGAGAAACGCGTAGCCGAGCGAACGCAGGAACTCCGGGCATCGAATCAGATCCTCGAGAAGATGGCGCTCACCGATCCGCTGACGGCACTGCCGAATCGCCGGGCCATCGATTTGATCGCCCGCAAGGAACTCCTGCGGCGCTCCCGTAACGGTGCGCCGCTCGCCGTGGGATTGATCGACGCCGACCGCTTCAAACTCATCAACTCGCGGCACTTCCACTCGGGTGGCGACCACGCCCTCGTTTGCTTGGCCCGCATTCTTCAGCACACCTTGCGCACGACCGATGCCGTCGGCCGCGTCGGCGGCGAAGAGTTCCTCATCATCGCCCCAGAGACAGATCGGGCTGGGGCTGAGATCCTTTCCGAACGCCTCCGGCAGGCCGTCAAAGAAGCCGACATCCAGTTCAACGGCGAAAAGATCCCGCTGACGATCAGCCTCGGTTTCGTCGTCATCGAGGGCACCTTCCCGGCGACCTACGACGCCCTCCGGGAAGCGGCGGCCGAAGCACTGCACGACGCGAAGCGTGGCGGTCGCAATCGAGTCTGTCTCCGCGATTTTGAAACGGCCGCAATCGAAGTCATTTGATCCACCTCCTATACTGTGCGGGCGGGGCGTGTCGCTCCGTTCGCACAACTTTCCCGGGAGTGATTCGATGATCCGTTTGCTGACCGCACTTCTGACCGTGGCCCTCGTCTCCACATTCGGCTCCGTTCGTGCCGAAGACAAAAAAGAAGCCAAAGGCGACAAAGCCAAACCGACCGGCGTCTGGGCCAAAGAGATCGACGGTATGAAATTGACCTTCGATTTCAGCAAGCCCGACGCGTTGATCTTGACCGCCGGCAGCGGCGACAACGCGCTGATTCTGACCGGCAAATACACGGTGGAAAAAGACGGCCTCATCAAAGTCACCACGACGAAATCCGAGATCAAAGGCGAGTTCCCCGTCCAGCCGAAGGAAGGTTTCCTGTTCGAATTCAAACTGAAGACCGACGGAAAAACGGCCACGATCAGTAACTACGACGCCAGTGAAGACGCGGACGGTGCCCGAGCCGCGGTTGAAGGAGAGTACACGAAAGCTGAGCCGAAAAAGAAAGACGATAAGTGACCTTAACCGTCGGCATCGACGAAGCCGGGTACGGGCCGAACCTCGGACCGTTGGTGCAGACCGCCGTGGCTCTGCACCTACCGGACTCCGACCCGGCCGGCTGGGACACCCTCCAACCGATTGTCCGATCCGCAGCCGGTCGGTGGGGCCGCGATGCCCGGATCGTCATCGACGATTCGAAACGGGTCTACCACGGCCAAAACGCCTTGGGCAAACTCGAACTGGGCGTGCTCGCTTGCCTGTCGCAATCGTTTCCTACGTTCGGGCCGTTGCTGTATCACCTTTGTTCGCCATCGGTGAACGCCGACATCCGGGCCGAAAGTTGGTTCGATCCGTCTTGCCAACTGCCCGTTGAAGCAGCGGTCGTTCAGATCGCGCAACAACGGGCCGCGCTCGCCGGGTTTTCCGGGGCGAGTTTCGGG
Organism: Fimbriiglobus sp.; assembly: GCA_025351325.1. Lineage (GTDB taxonomy): Bacteria > Planctomycetota > Planctomycetia > Gemmatales > Gemmataceae > JALHQU01. The sequence goes on along the minus strand of JANXWE010000053.1, from coordinate 2,770 downwards.
GCGATCTTTTCCCGGGTGGTCCCGGCACCGCGATTCAACGATTGCGTGGCCCGCACCGGCAATAAATCGAGCATCCTTTCCGACGGCTTGATCGAACTCGTGCAGAGCAGCATCGATGCGGCCGGCGGCGACACCCCGATCCGGTTCCTGTGCGACAAACAGGGCGGACGAGCGTTCTACGCTGCGCAGCTGCAAGAGGCCTTCCCCGAGGGGTTCGTGATTGCCGAGGTCGAACGCCCCGAAGAGAGTCGTTATCGCATCGTCGGGCTTTCCAGGCCCGTCAGCGTCAGTTTTCGCCCCCGTGCCGATGGCGATAGCATCGCCGTGGCACTCGCGTCGATGATCTGCAAGTACCTGCGTGAGGTCTGCATGATGCAATTCAACGCATACTGGGCCAAACACGTCCCCGGCTTGATCGCCACGGCCGGCTACCCGGTCGACGCCAAACGCTTCTTCTCCGACATCGGCCCAGCCATGGTGCGCTTGGGTGTGAAGGAAGAAACCATCTGGCGTGCGAAGTGACGCCGTAGAATGAGGGTACCCAACCGAGGAAACCCTTATGCCACTGTACCAATACGAACTCGTCGAACCGGACGGCTCCGGCGGGGAAGTCTTCGAAATCATGCAGCGGATGTCGGCCGATTCGCTGACGGTGCACCCCGAAAGCGGTCAACCCTGCCGGCGAATCTTGTCCACCCCCAACGCCCCACGGACTTGGACGGATCAGCACGCCAAGGCCGCGACCAGCGACGGCAGCCTCGAACGAAAAGGGTTCACGAAGTACGTCAAAGGGGCCAACGGCAAGTACGAAAAGATGTTCGGCAAAGGCCCGGACATGATCAAGAAGCCCCCGGCCGGGGAATGAGTGATCGTCGTGCGGCGTTCACCTTGTAGCCGGGCCATCCGCACCGTAAAGTACTGGCAAGCACTTGTAGCTCAATTGGATAGAGCATCGGTCTTCGGCACCGAGGGTTGGGGGTTCAAATCCCTCCAAGTGCATTCGCCGCAACCCCACAAATCGCTAGGATTTGTGGGGTTTTTTCGTCTTCCCACCCTTCCCGACCGGTGAACAGGCGGGCACCGTGTGGGGAACCTACTCTTCCGCGGTCCGCTTCTTGCGGCGAGTCGGGGCGGTCGCCGTCAGCGGGTTGACCAGTTTCTCGTACAGCGCGAACAGGAACTCGACCCGCTCGCGATCTTGGGTGAACGCCTCCTTGCGGTAGCACTTTTCGACGGCCCGGTCGAGGTCCGCGTGCGCCTTCGTCAGCGCCGGCGGCATCGTGTTCGGGTCGTACAAATCGGCCAAGGTGGATTCGGGGAATAACGCGCGGGCGTCCAAGATGGCTTGCGCCTTGGCTTCCACGGTCGACTTCTGTGCATCGGTCGCGTGCATCGGCCAGGGGAAGTTGTTGTAGACGAGCGATGCCGAGTACCGGTAGTCGGATTTCAGACGGCCGCAAATCTGTCGAACCCACGCCATGTGCATCGTGGAGGTCATCACGCCGAAATGATAGACCGTGACTTCGGTGTTGATCAGGCAGAGATTACTGATGATCGTATCGGGCGAAACGAACCCCATCGGGATGTATCTCCGCCGCACGGACGACACACTCGGAATGACGATGAATCTCCGTTTGGGCATATTCTCAACGTGGAATCTCGTCGGGGTTTCTGCGAGCTTGCGGGTGCCGGCGCTCACGCTCGCCAGTCGAAATTCTTTGACCGCTTCCACCCGTTTGATGACTTCGGGCATGGCGCGCAGTTCATTCGGCGGACATTCGCCCAACCACAAACACCAGCGCTCCCAACCGTTGATGAATTCTTGCGATCCCAACCAGCGCCGGAACCACTGTTTCGACTTGGGTTCTTTGGCGATGAAGGCATCGCGTTCCTCGGCGGTGAAGAGGTAATTCCCGTCGTCGATCGGTTTGTTGCCGATGCCGATCTCCGGCACCGGGCAAAGCGGCGTGCTCCGGTTCAGCACCACCGTATCGTTCCCCTCCACGAAGTACGGGCCGATGTTCTTCGCCGCGGCGACGGCGGGTTTGTCCACATCTTGATCGTAGTCGTAGATGCGCTTCTCGGCGTTGTCCCCGTGGCCGAAGCCGACGATGACGACGTGGACGTGGGCGCCGCCGCGGGCTTCACTCCGCCACGGGAACGTCCGGTGGGCGAAATGGATCTTGATCCCGCGCCGGAACAGCTCCCCCCAGAGCACCCCGACCTGCTCCCCTTGGCTGACGCTGTTCGTCGACACGAAGCCGACGGGCGACTTCGTTTCCTTCGTGTAATCGGCCGCTTTGAAGTACCAAGCGCAGACGTAATCGAGCAACCCGGCATTCCTCACGCCCGTGGCCACGGCGGCCACTTCGGCCCGCTGCGCGGCCGATTGAAACTTCGCGCCGATGAACGGCGGGTTCCCCAGCACGTAGCTGCAATCCTTGGCCGGCAGCACCTCGTTCCAGTCGACGCGGAGGGCGTTGGCGTGGCGGATGGTCGCCGATTTCTTCAGCGGCAAGCGGGCGCAGTATTCGCCGAAGGTTTCACTGAGGCGCTGGTTCATTTGATGATCGCAGAGCCAAAGGGCGACTTCGGCGATGCGGGCCGGGAACTCGTTGATCTCGATGCCGTACATGCTGTCCACGTCGATGAGCGAGCGATTGAGCACGTCGAGCATCTTCTGTTGCGAGCCGTACAGCTCCTTCAATAAGCCGATTTCGAGCAAGCGCAGTTCGCGGTACGTCACGACGAGGAAGTTGCCGCAGCCGCA
>JANXWE010000015.1 GCA_025351325.1 Fimbriiglobus sp. | reverse complement strand
GAAACTGGCTTCGGCGGGGAAGTGGACTACGCGGTGCTTCACAAGGTCTACGGCGGGGCGAACACGGACGAATCCCGGTACAGCCCCGCCGCGTGTCTCGGATGCGATGCGAAGCCGGTTATCGGCAACCCTGATATGACGCACGCCAGCACGTCCTACGTTGAGCGACAGAACCTAACCATGCGGATGCGGATGCGCCGGTTCACCCGGCTGACGAACGGCTTTTCCAAGAAGCTCGAAAACTTGGAACACATGGTGGCGCTTCACTTTTTCGTCTACAACTTTATCACTCGACACGCCACGCTTCGGATGCCGCCGGCGCTCAAAGCTCGCGTGACCGACCACCTTTGGGATTTCGAGGAACTGGTGGCGATGATCGACCGTGCCGAAATTGACCGGAAAAAGAATCTGATTTCAAACTGAGACACTACCGCAAGTTCTTATCGATTGCGTCCCCGCCAACGATGAGGCAGCCACCCAGGACCGCGTGGGCGCCGCCCCAGAGAATGGTGATCCAACCGATGATCGTCACGGCCACACCTTTGCTTGGTCCGGCTGGCGCTGCGGCACTCACGTCAGTCTCCTTGTGCGAGGGCACCCTGCGTTCAGCGGGTTCTGGATCCGAACGACACAGCTCAGCGGCCGCAGCCGCCGAGCGACAATGAACCACGAAATGCCTACGTGCCCCCGTCGTCGGCTGCGGCGCCTGGTTCGGCGTGCTTGTCCGGCGATGGCAGAAACAGCCCCGAGGCGAACCGCACGCCGATGGCCGCGCCGCCGGCCAGCAGCAACCCCAGACCGGTGCCGATGGCGACCTCGTGGTTCAACTGCAGTAGGACGGCGGCGACCAGCCAAGCCATGACCAGCAGGCCGACCGCGCCCGCCCACAGAAACATCCGGAGCAACGCCCGCACATCAGATCGCATGGTGGTCTCCTCCTCCGCCGAACGGCACTGCTCAGCAGCCGTGGGGGCTCGGTGAGCTACGAGTCCCAGAACCGCTACATGCCCCCCCGGTTCCCTGCAGCGCCTGGGGCGGCGTCTTACGGCGCTCGCAGCGCGGTGACCGCCAGCGCGACGCCCGGCTCTACCCATCGCGCGGTGAACAACACCGCGAGTGGCGACCCGTCGGAGCGCACGAGAACTGTCTTGAGCGTCCCGGACTGAGCTACCCGCACCTCAAACGACTCGGCCAGGATGCTGAGGATCGCTTGGGCTGAGAGCGACTCCAGCGGGAACCGCAGCCGCGCTGCCCACGCTCGTGACGACGGCTCCTCGCCGGCCAGGGCGTCGAGCCGTGGCAGCGGCTGACCGAGCGCCACCGTGGCAGTCCCGACGGTTCCCTCGGCCAACATCGTTAGCACGCAGTTGACGTAACCCGACTCGCCAGCCGCGACCCATGCCTCGGCATCCTCTCGGGCGGCCACCCGGCCTTCCGCGATGAACCCTCTGTGGACCTTGTCTGCGTCGGCTTGGAGTGCCCGTAGTTCGTCGGCCGGTGGTTGCGGCTGGGCAGGCTTCTTTTTGAACCAGCCGAACATCCGCTGCACCCTCCGCCGCCGAACTATAAATCGACATAATCAATTCTGCCTATTACCGCTGGTGATTCTGACTAACGCAGATTGCATGTGTGCGATGGGAGTAACCATGTCCCATAGGCGTGACTGAAGTATCTTCGCCTTCGCAGCGAGTGTCAATCAAAAACTGTCTGTAATTCCAACAAATTCACAATCGCCGAAATTGCTCGATCACCTTCATCCCCCTTGACTCCCGAGCAAATCCCGCAACGCTAACTCCAAATCCGGAAAGCGAAACGCGAACCCGGCGGCCAAGGCTTTGGCGGGGATGGCCCGTTGACCGCCGACGACCACGTCCGCGACCTTCCCGAGCATGATCCGAACGGCGAAGCGCGGCACCGGCAACCAGTTCGGCCGGTGAAGGACTTTTCCTAAAACCGCACTGAATTCGGAGTTGGTGACGGGATTCGGGCCGCAGGCGTTGAACGCGCCGTGGCACTTGGCATGATCGAGTAAGAACATCAACAGGGCCGTCATGTCGTCGCGGTGAATCCAGGGCACGTACTGCTTCCCCGAACCGATGCGACCGCCCGCGAAGAGCTTGAACGGCTTCACCATCTTGGGCAGTGCCCCGCCCGCCGGATCGAGCACAATCCCCGTGCGCGGATGCACTACCCGAACCCCGGCGACCTCCGCCGGCTTGGCCGCCGCTTCCCAACCGACACAAATATTGGCCATGGCATCCGACGCCGGCGGCGAGCTTTCGAGTTGCTCGGCGTCGCCGGAATCGGCCCCGTAGTAGCCGACGGCCGAACCCGAAATGAACACCTTGACGGAACCGTCGGCGCGATGCGGATTCTTGGCGAGTGCCTCGGCAATCAACGTCGTGCTGTTCACCCGGCTGTCGAGGAGTTCCTTCAAAACGGCGTCGTTCCAACGCTTCCCGAGGATTGGTTCCCCGGCCAAGTGAACCACGGCCTCGCACGTGGAAATCGTGTCGAGCCATGGCCCGGCTTGCGTCGGATCGCCGAGCAGCGGCTCGCAGGAACCGGGGCCGAACGCACCGGGGAACAGGGCCTTGCGCGACAGTGGCAACACCGTATCACCGCGCGCCAGCAAACGGGCGATCAGCCGTCGACCGATCAACCCGGTCGCCCCCGTCACAAGGATTTGCATGGTTCATTCTCCGCAACTTGGGGTTCCGGTAGAATGGTAGGCGGAGTACTGGGTGCGTGAACGGATTCTTGGGGGTTTTGATCGGTGCGGCTTCGGCTTTTTGCAATCGATCAGCCAAACCGCCAGATGTGTCGTTTGTACATGGAGCCAACTTAATCGTTCAAAACAATGAGGATAGCAAATGTGGAATTCATTACATTTCTCAAGGTCTTACTCAAGCCGAACCAGTGCCGAATATTCATGAGTGTGTTGGGAGTTTTAATTGTTATCATGGTAGTTTTTCTCTTCGTCGCGATGCTCCAGTCCGAACAGTAAATAGCCGACGTCAACTAGTTCGAGGATTCAATGGATCGATTGAGGAGAGCCGAAACTTGTAGGTCACGCTCAGTGAAACGCGGGTGTCACGCCGAGTGTGACCTGCAAGTTTCGGAAAGGAGTCACCGGCGACTTTCGAGTTCGATGAATCGAGCAGCCAGCTGGCCAATCAAGTCCGTTAGTCGCAATTCGAAATTGCGATTGACATCCCCGACGCCGTATTTCGCATGGATTAGTTCGTGCAACAGTGTTCCGGAGAAATCTTGGAGCGAGCGCAGTTGGTCTCGGCGAATAACGATCCAGCCGTTGTTCGGATCCCATATTCCCGAGACGTCCGAATTGGATAATGGATCTACTAACATGGTTCGAGAAATTCGAATATCTCGCACGGAGGTGGGCCATCCGCCGACAAATTCGAGGATTTTTGATTGTCGCACCCAGACGGCATGTTCGGGAGCTGTGAGTTCGTTGGGCGAAACCCAATCGAATTCAAATGAGGCATTGTAGTGTTTGACAAACTCGGTGATTTCAACAATCGGTGATCCGGCAACATCCGTTCCTCCTCGTATTTTGTCCGAGAGTGACGTCGGAACTGTTATAACCGTGTAGCCGACACCCGCCGCACTATCGATGAGATCGGGACTGTCAATGAGATCCCGCGGATTTACAAACAATACACGGCCGGTCGCATTGAGAATTCTGACCGCGTGCTGTTGCACGTCCAGCCAATTGAGTTCGTCGTGTGCTCGCCCGTCGCTGTGAGACTGCAAATCGTTTGCCAACGCCTGAGCAATCACATCGCTTTTGCACGCGAGCAAGACGGAGCGAACTCTCTCGGAGTAGGCCGTTCTTCCCAGATTCTGCCTCTCTCGATTCAGCGATTTTTTGATGGCAGCATTCAATGCAGTGATGTTGTAGCTGAACAAGAAATTCTCTTCTTCCGCGACCTTCATACCATTGATATAAATAATACCTCCGCAGTCGGATCGTTCGTGGACACCTCCGTGACTCGTTGTTTCGATCGCGAGTGGGTTAGAAAAACAGAGGAACATGCCCATCGCAATTGCCATGTCCGCGTCCGAAATTCCTTGCAACCGACATAGAGTTCCCTGTAAATCGGGCATTGATGGTGGCCCGACCGAGGCGTGGAGGGTCACCATGTCATCGAAGGAGTGCTTCGAGACGCGACCGAGTCCGATATCGCCATGTTTTGATCGGATCTCGACTTTGATCCTCTTTCGATCGAACGTTGCCAAGGCGTCTTTCAGCCCAATTCCAAACTTTCCGATCACTTCAGGGCTTTTCAGCTTCTCCGGATTCTCACTTTGGATGAGATCTTGGTACCGTAGTCCCCGGCCGAAATCGCGGATCGTCCACCACCCTGCGTCGTCTTTCGCAACTTTTGGCGAAGCGGACTTTGTCAATACGGACTCGTCAATCGCGTTCGCGATCAATTCTCGAATCGCATGGGGCAATTCCCAATTGTCAAGAATCTTGTCGATGTTCAAGTCGAAGTTTTTGACAACAAAGTTGCTCAATGTAGGCTGCTTTACCGTGGATATGTTTTTGCTGACTCCCAACTCGATACTATTTTACAAACAAATTCATAGTGATGCGGAATTTTCATTCTTCTCACCCAAAGCGATCAGATTGCCGCCCCCCAAACTTCGAACATCCTCGCACACCGCTTCCTCGGAAGGCTCAGGCCTACATCTCAGGTTGACCATGCTTCCCATCACTTTTTTCAACCACTCCCTGTGCTTTCTTGGCGGGAGGTCATTTTCACCAACGGCGCAAGTCTTGCGGGCGCATGGTCTTTCCAAATAGTTGGTCGCTTGATTGGCAGGAAACTACTTTCCACAGTGAGGGGGGTACTGCCGGAAAGTAGAATTAGACAGTTTCGAAGCTAGCACTCTGGACAATGCGGGCCACAGTTTCTCGGGTGTCAATTCGTCCATGCAGATCATCTGATTTGGGCATATCCGCAAATAACTGCCGGCGCAGGCGACGGTCGTTTCAATTGCTGCGTGTCGCAATCCATAAGGCCCATGTTTTACGATTTTCGTACACGTGTACGGGGCGATGCAGGGCGTCCCGATGGCGGCGGCCAAATGCAAAGGGCCGGTGTCGTTGGCAATCATGACATCCGCCTGAGACAGTAATGCCGCGAGCCTCGGCAGCGACGTTTTACCGGTCAGATCGACGCACGATCCGCGCAACTGAGTTTGAATGGCGCCGGCGAGCGTGGCATCTTCCCCGGCACCGACGAGGAACACGGTGCCACCGAATTCGGTTTGGGCATGGTTGGCCAGTGCAGCAAAATGGGCCGGTGGCCAGCGTTTGGTGAGCCATTTCGAACCGGGTGCCACGGCCATCCACGGGTGCGGCAACGCGGCGAAATCCCGGCCGATCGCTTGTAGTTCCAGCGGTTGCAATGGAACGTGGAATCGTTTGGTCAAGTGGCCACCACCCAAAGCTTCGACGACCCGCCAATAGCGGTCGACGGCGTGGAGCGTCTCCGCGTCCGGCACGGCAATCCGATGCGTGTAGAAGCGGTGGCTCCCTTCACGGGCATTGGCGAAACCAATTCGCACCGGTGTCCCGGTCGCGGCGGCCATCAATCCCGTGCGCAGTAGTCCTTGGAGATCGACGACGAGATCGTAGCGATTCCGGCGCAATTGTTTGGCGAATTGAATCGAGTATTGCACCGACTTCAATACCCCGGTTTTGAATGCCGCACGTTGGAAAGGAACTGTGGCACTCAAATCGGGGTGGCCCGCAATCAGCGGTTCAAACGATTGATTCACGACCCAATCGATAGCCGCATTGGGGTACAGATCCTTCAAAGCCGAGAGCACCGGCAGACTGTGAACGATGTCGCCGAGGGCACTCGGTTTCAAAAGTGCGATGCGGCGGGGGCGGAGGTTCGCCAGCGAGATGCTCACGTGGTTGGCGCCGGGTTTTCTTGCTTAGCCGCCAGCAGTGCCACGATGACCAACACTGCACCGGCCACCGCAAACGGGAGCGTATGCGACGGGTGCAACCAGAAGACAATACTACCGAGGAGTGGGCCAAGGATGCGTCCCAAGGCCGCGAACGACTGGTTCACGCCGAGGATTTCGCCTTGGCGGTTCGGGTCGGCCCGGCGCGACACCAGCGCGGCCACCGATGGGTTCAAGAAAGCGAAGCCGAACACGGCTACGGCCGACGCGATGTAGAACAGCACCCGGAAACCATTGACGGTGGCGGGGGAACTCTGCACCAAATAGACCGCATACGCCACCGCACCGAGTCCACCGAGGCCGATGAACATCATGCCGAGGCCGGCCTTCATCAGTGTGAGTTCCGAGACTTTGCCGGCGAAGCGACGATAGAAACCACCCTGAGCGATGACCAAGACCAGCCCGACGCCCGCGAAGACCAAGAAATTGTCTTGGTCGGTGAATTGGAATGCTTCTTTGGTGAAGAGGGCCAGCGTCGCCTCGAAGTTGGCAAAGGCGAAGATGCCGAGGAAATAGATGAGGATCAGCGGGCCGACGGCGGGCATTTTCAACACGTCGAGCGACCGCCCCAGACTGAACGCCCCGCGGTGCGACGCTTCCACGGAAGCGTTCGGCTTCAGCGTTTCCGGCAGGTAAACGTAGGCGAGACCCAATGCGACGAACGACAGCCCCGAAGCGAGCGCCCCCGGCGCCCAATGCTCGTTTGGGCCGAAGATTTCCAACCCGAAGTAGGCGATGAGTGGCCCGAACGTGAAGCCGATGCCAAAGGCCGCACCGATCAGGGCCATCCCCTTGGAACGCTTCTCAGGAGTGGTCGAGTCAGCGATCACCGCCGAGGCCGTGCTGACGCTTGCACCAGCGATCCCAGCCCCGATCCGCGAAGCCAGCAGCAGTCCGATCGCCAACCCCGCTTCGGTCGATGGAATGGTACAAGCGAAGGCAAAGAGGGCGTAGAAGAGCACGGAGCCGATGAGGCCCATGATTAGAATCGGCCGACGACCAATGCGATCGGAAATGCGCCCCCAGACCGGGGAGAAGATGAACTGCATGAGCGAGAACGAAGAATAGAGCGCGCCGATGATCGCACCCTTGGCCAAGTCGCTGGTGTCACCGAGGTATTCGGTGGCGTAGCGCGGCATGAGGGGCAACACGATGCCAAAGCCTAGCAGGTCGATGAAGACGACAAGGAAGACGATCAGGAGGGCCGACTTGGCTTTCTTGGCGGGCACCGATGGGGGCGGGGTCATTCGCGTTCCGGGGTCGTGATCGTCCGTTGCTGTAAGTAGTCAGCTTATGGAGTCCGGGGCAGCAGCGGTGGGAACTCGTTTGTGCGAGAGGAACCTCAAGGAGTTCACGGCTTGTCGCAACCGGTTCGGATCGGTTTCGACGGAGATCGCGGCGGTCACGTCACGGGGGAGTTGTCCAAAGATGTCCGTGAGCAAATCGCGGAGTACTGCCCGGTAAGCCATGAGCTTCCCATCTTCCTGACCCTGCCAAAGTCCTTCGAGGCGGGCCTTCTCTAGCTTGATCATTTCCAGCGTCGTTTGCACCATCGGATCCGGATCAATCCAAGTGGAACTCGTCGAGACTGGATACCGTCGCGGCACTTTGAATGGCCGAACGCAGTTCTCCGAAATCCGTCACGAACGCCACCGCTTCGATCACTTTGACCGGCGGCTCTCCGAAGCGGTTGCGGAGGAGGCCGAGGATCGTGTCCCGCATGGCTTGCAGGCCCTCGGTGCGGCCCTCGGTGCGGCCCTCGCGCAAGATCGCTTGGTACGTGCTCGATTCTTTCATGGCGTTGACTTTCTCGAAGGCGACATCGATGCTGATTGCATTGTACCGTAACCCGAGCAGAACGTACGCCGAACTTAGGATGAGTTTCCGCCTCACATCGGGGACGTCCGGTTCCCGGAGCCGTTCGTCGAGCCGCTCCACCAACTCTTTCAGCCGATCTTTAGCATCGTTCGTGAGAAGGGCCAAGGGCAGGGTTCCGAGGCCACCTTCGAACAACTCGTCGGCTTTCATTTCCCAGATGCGGACAACCGAATAGTGAAATCGGAGGTATTCTGTACCATCGGCGTGGTGCCGAGCAAGCGTTCCCGTGAGCGATTTGGCGTTCGCCTCGGGTCGCAGCAGGATCGCCACTGAGTAGACCGGGCCACCGTACTTGTCCTCGAGCAACGCGTTGTACACCAACAGTCGATTCGGCAAGTCGCCATCCCAAGACGCTTGCGGTTCGAGGTGCAGGAGGCCAACGGCGGGCGCACGGAGGCGGAACACTTTGTCCGCCGAAAATTGCACGGTGGACAACTCGACGTTGATCGGTTCGACGCCGACGTGCGGCGGTAGTCCGAGGCGCGGGGCCAGCCAATCGATCCAATCGACCGCGAAGAGGTCGAGGAGCTGCTTCAAGGTAGTATCGAACGGTTTGGGCATATTTATGCCGCCCAAAAGCGTGGTAGCTCATTCCGGAGGAACTTCCACAACCCACGCACCGTCAACCAACTCTTGATCGCCTTTTCGCGCCGGCCGGTGCAGAAGCGCACCGCCGCCTGCAAGCTCTTTTCGACCAACTGCACCGGCGTGTCGAGGGTCACGAGGATCTTGTAGACGAGCAGGGCGGCACGACCGACGCCCGCTTTCCGGAAGTAGTGAACGTAGCCGATAGCCACGTTCGGTTGGGCGAAGCCGACGTTGGCCCGACTGGAAACGCGGCCGTAATGCAAGATTTCGACATCGCTGAAGAAGACGACGTCGCCGTGCCGACCGGCCTGCGTCGACAGGTCGAGATCCTCGCCGCCGAAGCGGTACCGCTCATCCCAGCAGCCGGACAACTCGAAGGCCGAGCGGGGCAAAAACACGGCGGCGCCCATCAGCACTTCGACGGGTCGCACGGCGTGCGGATCGAACGTTTCGCGGCGGTACCGGTAGTACGCCGGCCGGAATAGCCGCGTCCAACGGAGCAAGCTGATCCGGTGAAACAAGGCGCCGATGGTCGGCTTGGTGCGGTAAGAAATTTGCGGTTGACCGTCTGCACCCAGTAAGCGCGGGCCGATCATGGAGACGTCCGGATTCGCCTCGGCATACTCCACGAAGTCGGCCAAGGTGCGGGGGGGGACTTCGGTATCGTTGTTCAAAAAGAAGAGGTAGTTGCCGCGGGCCTGACGGGCGGCCTGGTTGTTCGCCCGGCTGAAGCCGACGTTCTCCCGGTTGCGAACCAAGATCACCTCCGGAAACTCGGCGGCCACCATGTCGGCGGCGCCGTCTTCGGACGCGTTGTCGACCACGATCACTTCGTTCGGAACGCCTTGGTCTTGCTCGAGTAGCGACGTCAAACAGGCGCGCAGCAAGCCCTTGCAATTCCAATTCGCGATGCAGACGGACACGAGAGCGTCCGCCGCAAGAACGGGCACCGCCCGGGAATCTTGGGCAAAAAGCGGGGTCCGATTCGGTGCATCCTGCACGGTGCGAAGCATTCTCAATCCCCGAGTGGGGCTCCGGCCAAGCCCACTTCCGTGTGGGCGGCACTCCAAACCGCAAACTAACACGATTGGGAAGAGCGTGTCAATTCCGACCCGGGACGGATTCGAAACGTCGAGACGAGACCGGTTCGTTTCGGGATCGTCCAAAATCAACGTGAGAGTTCCCAACCCAAAACGGCGATGAACAGGAGATAGTAAAGGCAGACCACCATCGGGAGTACGGTGCCGAATGGTTGGGCCGTCACGCGTACCGGAGGTGGCTGAACCATGGTGAACGTCGGCGCCCAATCCGTTCCGTCGGCCAGCACCCAACGAACTCGGGAACGATACAAGAGCAACCCCAGCCCGGCCGTCGCCAGAAAGGCTGTCACCGCCAAAGCGGGAGGGAGGTGATTTCCAGCAGGCAATTGGAAGTTGTTGTTGCGTGCCTGAATTTCAAAAAATACCGATTCGCAGTTGTAAGCCATATGCAAGAGCATGGGCGCAATCAGCGAACCTGTCCATAAGTATGTAGCATGGAGAACTAAACCGAGCAGTGTCGTGATGATGACATGCAGAGGCTGAATGTGCATCGCTCCGAACAAAACAGACGTGATAAGAACACCCCAAAACCGACCCCACCGGGCCACCAACCCCCGTCCGATGAATCCGCGGAAGAACAACTCTTCACCGATAGCCGGGAAAATTCCGATGAAGATGACGGCGACCAACGAGCCCATTAAAGGGCTCAATTGTTGGATCTCGTCGAAAGTTTCGCTGAACCCAGTAATTTCTATGAATTGTTCGGGAATCCCGATCCAACGGAGGGCGTCGCCCAACCTTTCGCCGATTTCACCAGACACCAGTCCCAACGACAACGCCATAAAAAAAACGCATGTCAGTCGTATCAAACCGGGCGAGTGGATGGCAAGTTTTTCCCATGTGGATGAGCCGTATTTAAAATTGAGGAGCAAAATAGTCGAAAGAACTGTCACCGTGGTCGCACAAGCCAACAAGGGCAAGCCGAGCCAAGAATTACCTGTCAACAAGGTTCCGGCTAACATAACAACGATAGCGACCAGGAACTGAATGACGAGTAATGCGAGCAGCCAACCCAACGCCTCGAAGATCCCAGGGCCAGGCGGAAGTATGCGTGCCGTTCTTATGGTTTCAGATTCGTCATCGGGCATAATATCATTCATCTTTTTCCTGATTCTTAGTTCTTAGGCCTCGCGCAAGATCTACTTGCCGGAAGTGGCATTGATTTTGAGCTGACATCCGGCATGCTGTCGAGATGCAGGATGCATCCATCATAGCCGCTGTGCGTTTGAAGTACGTCGATCTCGTGTCGGAGTTGGACGAG
>JANXWE010000374.1 GCA_025351325.1 Fimbriiglobus sp. | reverse complement strand
TTGCAGTTGGTCGAACAGTTCGTCGATCCGCTCCTCCAACTGTGGCCCAGCCATGCCGTAGAGTCGGCCGTAGTAGGTCACCATTTCGCGGGCCGTCATGCGGTCGTAAACGCCCGTGTTGGCCGAGAGGAAGCCGATCGATTTGCGGACTTCGGAAGGTTGCGTGGCCACGTCGAAGCCAGCAATGGACGCGAACCCGGCCGTCGGCTTGAGCACCGTGCAGAGCATCCTCAACGTGGTGGTCTTCCCCGCACCGTTAGGCCCAAGCAGTCCGAAGACTTCACCCGGCTTCACCGAGAAACTCACGTTCTCGGCAGCGCACACCGGGACGCCGTCTGGCCCGGTGAACGACTTGGTCAGACCTTCGAGTTCGATCATGCTTGTCTCATGCGAATCAAAATTGCCTTAATTCCACATCAGCCGCCGCTAAACAGTGCCTGCATCACGGTGCCCCGGTTCAGTTGGACCGGGCGGCTCGTGCGATCCTTCACCTCGGCCGTGTGATCGACCCCCAGTTGGTGATACACGGTCGCCCCGACATCGTCCGGCGAGAACGGGGACACGGTCGGATCAGACGCGGTCTTATCCGATTTCCCGATCACTTGACCACCGCGAACGCCACCGCCGGCGAAGGCCGCGCTAAAGCAGCGTGCCCAGTGGTCGCGGCCACCCTTGTCGTTGTTCACTTTGGGCGTCCGGCCGAACTCACTGACGACCACCACCATGACATCGTCGAGCAGACCCATCGCGGTCAAATCGTCGAGCAGTGCCGAGACACCGCGATCCAGTGGTGGGAGCAAATCGTTCTTCAAGCGGCCGAAGTTGTTGCCGTGGGAATCCCAGTACTGCACCTTGCCCATGTTCGCTTGGATCATCGGTACGCCCGCTTGCACGAGGCGTCGGGCCAGCAAAAGCGATTGCCCGAACAGGTGCCGGCCGTAACGATCCCGGTCGGCAGGTTTTTCGGCGTTCAAGTCGAATGCCTTAGCCACCGCCCCGTTGAGTAACAACTCGGCGGCCTTCTTCTGTTGGTCGCTCATCTTGCGGGCTTCGAGCGACTCGGCGAGCGTCGACTGCTGCCGGTTCACCGACGCCAGCAACTCCAGCCGATCTTTGAACTGATTGACATCCAAGCCCGGCATCAGTTGGGCATTGTCGACGCGGAATTTGGCCCCGTTCGGATCTTGGTTGATCTGCCACGGGTCATGCTTGGCCCCGAGAAACCCCCCGTGCTGACCCGGCCAGACGAGCGGCCCCTCCGCCAAAAACGTCGGCAGCGTGACGCCCGCCGGGATGCCGGCGGCCGGCGGCTTGAGGTAGCTCAGCCCGGCGGCGTAACTCGGCCAGTCGTCGCGCGAGAGCGGCTTGTCGAAGCGGCCGTTCGGCTGCTTCGTGCCCGTCACGAGGTAGTGCGACGCCCCCAAGTGATTGTCGTCGCGGTGGGTCAACGAGCGAACCACGGCGAGCTTGTCGGCCCGCGCCGCCAGCATCGGCAGGTGTTCGGAATATTGGATGCCGGGAACTTTGGTGGCGATCGGTTTGAACTCGCCGCGGATCTCGACGGGGGCTTGCGGCTTCGGATCGAAGGTGTCGATGTGACTCGCCGCCCCCGTCAGAAACACCACGATCACCGACTTCGCCTTCTTCGCTTTCGGCGCCTCGGCCGCGCTGAGAAACTGACTCAGCCCCAACCCGATCAAACCGGAGTAGCCGACTTGGAGCAGTTCGCGGCGGTTGATGCCGATGGCATGGCGGTGGGTCGATTGCATGGAAACTTCCAACGTGCGTACTGGCAGGTAGCAGTATTAAAGCACAAGAGGAGCCGCTTGGGAAGCGAAAGCCGAAATTCTTCGTTTCAAGTCCACTGCACGTAGAAACATCTCACCCATCGATAACCGGCCGTTACCCAGCAGTAGTCTTCGGCACATCGCGGGGGTGGGGCACGTGGTATGTTTCGGCGATGAAGAGCAACTGCGTGGCAAGGCCGTGGAAGATCTTGATTTCTTTATGGGTCGGTTGGCCGCGTGCGATCACGGTGCGCAGGACGTGGAAGATGCCACCGGCGCGGAAGTCCCAGAGGAACCGCTGGGCGGTCAACGCTTCGGTGAGGTGCTGGAACATCCGCTCTTGGCTCTCGAAGGTCGCGGGCAACTCGAGGAGCTTGCTGCGGCCATCGCGGGCCAGCCAGAGTTTTCGCAATTCGTAGAGCACGGTCACGACGGCTTGGGCCAAGTTCAACGACTCGTGGCCGGGGGCCGTGGGAATGAACATCATGCCATGGCAGAGGGTGATTTCATCGACGGTCAACCCGTGGGGTTCGGGGCCAAAGACGAGCGCGGCCGGGGCGATGGGTAACACATCGAGCAGGGCGGGAAGTTTCTCTTCGGGGGTGCCCCAATAACCTTTGCGTTTGAGGCCACCGATTTCACCGGACGTGCTCAGCACGAATGAACAATCGGCGAGAGCCTCGGCGAGCGTGCCGACGACGCGGGAATTTTGAAGGATGTCCAGCCCGTGCGTGGCCATCATCACCGCATCCATGCTCTGCTTGTTGGCGATGGGTTCGACGAGAACCAAATCGCGGAGGCCGAAGTTGGCCAACCCGCGCGCCACCGAGCCAAGGTTCCCCGCGTAGTGAGTGCGAACCAATACCACCCGGCAATTCTCAAGCGACATATTTCCATATCCGAATCAAGAATTTTCACCACAGAGTCACAGAGAACACCGAGAAAGAACGAACAAGAACAGGATACGAGAGAAGAAATTCGGCGTAACCAACCCGGCTTTAGATTCTTGTTACACTTTCTCTTCTTTTGCTTTCCTCTGTGTTCTCTGTGACTCTGTGGTGAATTTCGTGTTACTTCATACCAGCGAAATTCGCGGCGACGGCGTCCCAGTTGACGACCTTCCACCATTCTTCGATGTATTTCGGCCGGAGGTTGCGGTACTTGAGGTAGTACGCGTGCTCCCAGACATCGAGGCCGAGGATCGGGGTTGCACCGCCGTCCATTTGTGGGTTATCTTGGTTCGGCGTGCTGACCACCGCGAGTGGTTTTTCTTTGCCCGGCACCAACCAGGCCCAGCCGCTACCGAAGCGCGTCGTGGCAGCCGCCGCGAAGGCTTTCTTGAACTCGTCGACCGACTTGAACGACTCTTCGATGGCCTTGAGCAAGTCGCCCTTCAACTCCCCACCTTTGCCGACGGGAGCCATGATGCCCCAGAAGAAGCTGTGATTCCAATGGCCACCGCCGTTGTTGCGCACGGCGGGGCGAATCGTGTCCGGCACACTTTTCAAGTCGGCCAAAATCGTTTCGATGGGCTTAGTCAACAACTCCGGTGCAGACTTCGTTAACGTCGCGTTCAGGTTGGTCACGTAGGCGTTGTGGTGCTTGTCGTGGTGGATCATCATCGTTTCAGCGTCGATGCTCGGTTCAAGCGCATCGTTGGCGTAGGGCAATTTCGGCAGGGTGAACCCGGCAACCGATTCCTCGGCGGCACGGGCCGTGGCGAACAACAGGGGGCTGGCGGCCGCGGCGGCGACCGACGTACGGAGCATGTCTCGACGGGTGAACATGGTGTGGACTCCTGAAAGAGAAAGGACGGTAAAGTTATATTCCTTGGCACGTTCCGTGCCCTTTCACCAGAGACCCAAACAGCAACCGGCACCGGCTCCGCCGCTGACGATCGGGAGGATCCGGCGCTCGAACGGCAGCTTCAAATACTCCGCCCGGTCGTAAACGACTTTGCCGTTCATGATCGTCAGCACCACGTGCGTGGAATGCTCGAAGGGGTCGCCGTCGTACAGCACCAAGTCGGCGGTTTTGCCGACTTCCAAACTGCCGTGATCTTTGTCGATGCCGAGGAACTTCGCGGCGTCGAGAGTGATCGCCTTCATCGCCTGGGCGTGGCCCAAGCCGTTGACGGCAGCCATCGCCGCCTCGGAGCGCAAGTTGCGAATCTTGGGCACGTAGCCTTCGTAAGCGGTGCCAAGTAACACCGGCACCCCAGCCTTCTGCAAGATAGCCGCGTTCGCCAGCAGGGTGTGCATCGTCTCCATCGTGCCGCCAGCACGCTGCATGGCCGGGTGGACGATCACTGGTACTTTTTTCTTCGCCAGTTCATCCGCGAGCATCCACGCTTCCGTACCGAGCGCGATCACCGGCTTCAACTTGAATTCCTCGGCGATCCGCAGTGCCGTGCGGATGTCGTCGGCCCGGTGTGCGGCAAAGATCACCGGCACTTTGCCTTCGAGTGCGGGCAGCCACGCCTCGTGCTTCGGGTTCAGTGGTACGGTGCTTTTCTTGTCTTTGTACGTCTGCGCTTCGGCTAACTGTTTGCGAACGAGTGCAGCCGTGCCCATGCGGGTCTGTGGCCCCTTGGCTTTGAACGCTTCCTTCGGCACTTCGCCGAGGTTCACCAGCATGGCGAATCCCTTGTTCAGCGCGGCGGCTTCAGCGGTGCGACCGTCGCAGCGAAAGACGCCGGTGCTACCTGCGATGGGGTTCACCCGGCCCGGGGTGGTATGAACCGTGGTCACGCCGTTGGCCCGCAGATATTCGAGCAGCGGTTCCAGCGGGTTGAAGCCATCGAGGACGCGCAGGTCGGACTGGTTCGGGTCGCTCGGTTCGTCTTGGTCTTGATCCGCCGGGATGTTCCACGCCCCGCTCAGGCCCGCCACGGTGAAGGCGTCGATGAGGCCGGGGGTCACGTCTTTTGCGTAGTAAACCGTGGTGTCCGGCGGCACTTGCTGCTTTTCATTGCCTTCCACTTTCACAATCTTCCCATTCTCGATCGTCAATCGCCCTCGCTGAGCCGGCAAGCCCAATCCGTTGTGGATGTTGGCGACGATGACGATTCTCTTGGGCTTGGCAGCCTCCTTCCGCGGTTCCATCTCGGTGTCGGAGACTTCTCGAATATCCTGGCGCGTGAGCGCCACCTTCGGCATCTCCATTCCCCGCGGCAGCAAGAACCCACCATCCCGATAACCCAGCTCCGCGGCGTTGCCGGCGTCGAACACTTTCTTGCCGTCGATCCAGGTCTGTTGCACTTTCGTGTAGACGCTGAATGGTGCCCCGCTCAGGATCACGAAGTCGGCGTCCTTCCCTTTTTCCAGCGAGCCGAGGCGTTGGTCGAGGTGCATGATTTTCGCCGGGGTCAGCGTCAGCGCTTTGAGCGCCGCCGCTTCGGTCATGCCGCCGCGCATGGCCAAACTCCCGGTACGCAGGAAGAAGCGACTCTCGGTGATGAAGTCGTCGGTGTTGATGCAGACGGAGACGCCGGCTTTATCGAGCGCCGCCGCGTTCTCTTCGAGCAGGCCCATCGTCTCGGCTTTGCCGCCGGGGCTGTCGATGAGCGTGAGCGACACGGGAATCTTCTTCTTCGCCAGCACGTCGGCGATGCGGTAGCCTTCGGTGGCGTGCTGCAGCACCAGTTCGAAACCGAACTCCTCGGCGATGCGGATCGCCGTCATCAGGTCGTCGGCCCGGTGGCAGTGGAAGTGGACGGTGCGTCTCTTCTCCAGCACTTCGACCAGTGGTTCCAAGCTCACGTCGCGGTCGGGCTTCTTGTCGCCCTTCATCTTCTCCATGTACTCTTTGGCCTTCACGAACTGCTCACGTTGCAGCGCTGCGACTTTCATCCGTGTGAACGGGGCCTGTTGCTTCGTGCGGCCGTAACCCTTGGGGTTCTCGCCGTTGGCCATCTTCAAGCCACCGAGGATCTTGACGCCCGCGCTGAAACCGAAAATCTGCATCTCCTCGACGCTCTTCCCTTGCAGCTTCACGTACAGCGTCTGCCCGCCGATGACGTTCCCCGATCCGGGCATGATGTTCGCCGTGGTGATGCCACCGGCCGTGGCCATGCGGATGCCTGGGTCGTTCGGATCGATGCTGTCGATGGCCCGCACGCCGCTTTGGACGGGGCCGCTCATCTCGTTGCCGTCCGAGTTCGCGGGCACCGACGGCTTCGGGTAGATGCCGATGTGCGAGTGGGTGTCGACGAGGCCGGGGATCACCACCGCCCCTTTGAGGTCGACTTTCTGGTAGTTCGCCGGCAACGCCACGTCGGCGGCCGCACCGGCTTCGACGATTTTGCCGTCGCGAATCCAGAGCGTGGCGTTGGGAATCGGCTTGTCGCCGACACCGGTGTAGAGTGTCGCGTTCACGAACGCGATGGAGGTGAATTCCGAATTCGGTTCCGGTCGCTGGCCCAGTGCGATGAGTAACACCAGGGGCAGTAACAGTAGCGGTAGAGCCAAGCGCATGGGGAACCCGTTTCAGGTGGGCGGGACGACAATCGAGATTCTTTGAACCTACACATTTGAAATTCCCGGGGCTAGGGTTATGATCGGTGCTAGGAGCCGCGATGCCCACGTCTTTCGATCGTTCGGCTCCGCTTCCCCAAGGAGTTCCGCATGTTCCGAATGAAGCGAGTCCACGTTTACCAGTGCGAAGTCGACGACATCCCCGGAGGAACCGCCGCCAAACTGAAGGCGCTGGCCCTGGCGGGTGCCCACCTGGAGTACGTCCACAGCGAACGTTCGGAGTCCAAAACGGGGGCCGGGCAACTGTTGGTCGCCCCCACCCAAACAAAAACCGAAATGGATATCGTCAAAAGTGTCGGGATGCACGAAGTGCAAAAGCCGACCGTGATGCGGTTCGAAGGCGACGACAGAGCGGGGTTGGGTGGCCGCGTGACCCAGGCGTGGGAAGCGGCCGGGATCAACCTGCACGGCTTGATGATGGCCGTGGTCAACGGGAAGTTTGTGGGGTATGCCACGTTCGACAGTTCCGACGACGCCAACACCGCCGCGGTGATCCTCGCCGATATCGGCGCCAAAGAAAAAGACTAGTTGATTCCTGCTTCGGCACGGAGAGATACCGTGCCGAAGCGTTCATTTGCGGACAGCCATCGAACGCCACTCCGCCCAGTCGGTCTCCATGACTTCGGCCATCGCCTTGGCCGCTTCGGGCAACCACCCGCTGGGCAGGCTGGTCAAATATTCGAGCAAGGTATCCGGGGCAACGGACGACCCGAGATGGACATTCGCCGTCTCGGCTCCCATGGAGCCGAGAAGAATTTCGACATCGCTGATCAGAGACAAAGAATCCAGTTCGATCCGGGAACAACGCGGAGCCAATCTGCGGGTCACCCACTGAGGGCCTGGTCGATAAAACGGATCGGCAGCACGCTTGGCCGACGCGACAATCTCCGCCATGCGCGAGGGATTGGTGGTGTTCCCCGCCCACGCGGTCGCCGGTGGTGCCACGATTTTCGCTTCGCGGGCGATCCACCCGCCGGCCCACTCCGCCAACACGACATAGCGCTGTTTTCCCAAACTGCCCACGCCGATTTTCGAGCGGAGTCGGAATTCGGGTTTGAGGTGTTCGACGGGGAGATCGCCGAGCAGGGCCGCACGAGCCGTGGCAGGCGGATCGACTGAGGGAGTGGCCAAAACTTTGGTCAGCTTCTTCCAAAACAGAACCGGATCGCGATCCGACGACATGGCCATCGCCCGCAATTCGGGGTGACGTTCTTCGAGGACGAACGGATCACCGTTCGCTTCGAGTGCCACGCGATACCCTTCGAGGATCGCGGCGCATGCCAATTTGAACTTGATCTCCAAACCGCCGCTCTTTTTGGCGAATAGGACGCTCGCGGCGAGTCGAACCAAATCGTGGACGCAGGGCAACTGGTCCGCTTCATCGAAATCGTTCACGCCCCAACAGAGCCGCCCATCGCCGTCGCGCCACGTGCCGAAGTTAGCAAGGTGCAAGTCACCGACGGCCAACAAGCTTGGGGCGTTTGCTAATTTGGCACAGACCGTCGGCCAGTGTTGCGCCCAACGGTAATACGTGCCACGGAAGAACGGGAACGAATCTTGCGCGTCGGACATCAGCGCATGTTTGTAGTCGAGGTCGGCCTCATCCAAAGTGCCAGTGTTGGCCAACCACGACTCGTACGCCGTGGTGGCTTCGCGGATGTTCACTTGGCCCCACCCGGTAGCCCTTGGGCTTTCAAACCGCTGTGGTAGAGCTTCGGCATGTATTGGTAGAAATCAAACTTCGGGTCGTTGTCGCCGTCGTGGCACTTCATGCACATCCCCGAAATCGTGTTCACCAGCCGTTGTTGGGCGGCGGGCACTTCCACGCTCCCGCGCTGGATTTGGTCGAGCTTGCCCATCTTTTCCATGTATTCCTTGCTCGGCAGTTTGTCGTTTTCGTTGAGCCGCCAAGGCATCATGGCATCGTTCAACTGCTTGTTCTTGGGCTTCTCGGCGTGGCCGCTGCCGGGGCCGTGGCAGTTTTCGCAGCCGTTGTTCAAGAGCAGCGGCGTGTCGATGTTGTTTTTGAAGCCGGTGTCGTAGTCGAAGCCGGTGGTGTGACAACTGAGGCACTCCGGATCGAAGTTCCGCAAGCCGGGGCGGGTCGCTTTCTTTTCCAGGGCTTCATAAGCATGCGAATGCGGGTGCGATTTCCACACCTTGTACTCGGCGGCGTGGCAGGCCGCACACGCTTCCGAGCCGATGTACTTGAGGTTGGAAGCGGGATTTTTGATGCTGGCCGCATGGGCGTTCCGTTTCAGCACCGCTTTCGCAAGGAAGTCGTCTTTCTTCACCACGGCGGCATACTCTTCGAGCAAGTTCAACACGGTATTATTTTTCACCGCGTCCGGTGTTTCGGGTGTGAGATATTCCTCGCCCATCGACACGAGCTGATAGCGGAGATCGAACCCATTGGCCGTCTTGAAAATACCGACCGCACCGACGTACCGACCTTTGTGGCCGACGGTCACAATTTGGGTTTTCTTGTCGTTGACCAGTGTCGGGAACAGCGGCGGTTCGGACCCGTCACCGATGCAGACGATCAACTGGATTTCGGGAAAGTCTTTGGCGACGACCTTCGCTTCGGCTTCGGTGCCCTGGTACAGAAGAACCTTCAAATGGGGATTGGCGGCGTGCTTCGCGGCGTCCGCTAACGTTTGTTTCAAAATCACACTCTGCTTGGCGAAGTCGATCAATTGATCGGCTACGATGACTGGCGTCGCCACCGATTCGGCGACGAGACTCATCACCACGAATGGCACCTTAGGATCTTCGACCACTTCAAAAGCTTCCACGAGTGGCCGCTCTTTCGCGTTAGCCGCCGGGTAGAGATCGGCCCGCTTGACCTTCTTGAAGCCTTGACCGACAGCGTTTTTGACAACGCCTTCGATGTTCGCGGAGAGGAGAATCGGGCGTTTATTGTCGTTGTTCAGTGCGAATTGGCCGATCAGTTCGTTCAATTGCTGGGCAAAGTCAGTCGTCCCCAGTCCGACGGCCGCGTAACCCATCTCGGCCAAGGCCTTCATG
>JANXWE010000351.1 GCA_025351325.1 Fimbriiglobus sp. | reverse complement strand
CGCGATCTGTTCAAACGTGCGAAATGGCTCGGCTTGCCGTTCCTTGGCAAAGCACAAATCCACTTCCGGGAACTTCGTTTTCGTCAGACCCTGTCTCACGCCCCAGTTCATCACGAATCGGAAAGTCGCGACCGCCTTGCGGACAGTGGTCGTCTTCACCGTCTTTCCAAGGTGAGTTTCCCGGCTTCTCGCATCGACAAATTTTTGCACAACCCCAGAAGTGACTTCCGTCACCGAAAGATCCCCCAGGATCCGCAACAGATGCTTCAGGTGGATGTCTTCCATCTTCCGGGTGATCTTCTCCTTGACCCCGATGGTGAAGTTCTCGCGGTATGCCCGGAACAGCTCCGTCAGTCGAGTCGAGCGTACGATCTCGACCTTTTGTTCGAGCCGACCGTCACTGATGAGATACAGACCGACATCCGCACCATCGGGGATGACCAAACGCCCCCGCTCGACAAGCCGCAGGTTTTCTTCGAGTCGAGCGAGGCCCGCTTCAGCTTCTTTCCGTTCGGCCGATTTCACGTTCACGTAGTGCTTGGTTCCGCCAAGGCGGAATATGACCCGAAAGCAGTTTCCCCGTTGTTCCAAGGACGCCATGGTGCCCCTACCTCCCCGTCGAATTATTCGAGGGGA
The DNA here is from genome assembly GCA_025351325.1 of Fimbriiglobus sp. Lineage (GTDB taxonomy): Bacteria > Planctomycetota > Planctomycetia > Gemmatales > Gemmataceae > JALHQU01. Next base: position 7,757 of record JANXWE010000351.1, on the reverse strand, counting down.
GTCCAGAGACGTGACCCCAGTGCGGAGCCAATGCTGTCCCCAGTTTGTCCCCAAAGCGGGGTTCGGGAAGCGAACAGGCTTTCCAAGACGTGGTTGGAAAGCCTGCATTTTAAGGTGATTTAGACTTTATCGACTTGCAAAAATCAACGGAGCGGGAGGGATTTGAACCCTCGATACAGTTTCCTGCATACGGCATTTCCAGTGCCGCCTCTTCAACCACTCGAGCACCGCTCCCTGCCGGTCGCCTCCGACCACCTTCGCCGAAACGGTATGGTATCGCGCCGTCGGCCGGAAGCAACGCGAACACGCGGCAACTGCGAGCGCCGGTTGTGCCGGTTGAAGAAACTGCGAAAGTTCTGCCGGTGGTCGCCCCGATCTTCCCCCCGAACTTGTCGACATCCCTGCGCCCCTTTCAGCGAATGGGGTGTAGGCTCCGATAGTCTCTGTTGCCGCATCGGCCTCGATTCGGCCGGGCAATTGTCGTGGCCCATTAGGACTCTCCCCCGTGACCGACACTCCCTCGGATCCGACGACTCCGCCAGCCTCGAACCCCCATACCCTCAACCTCGGCTTCCTGACCATCGTTCAAGACGGTAGCGGTGTCTTCGGCGGCTACCTCGTGACCAACTCGTGGGGCCGCCCGCTCGAATTCCGCCTCACCACCGCCGTGCAACCCAACCGCGTGCAGCAAATTCTGTACGGCCCGACCCTCACCGAATACTTACACGCCGAGCTGATTGGCAAAACACTGGTCGAGAAGACGTCCGTCGCGCCGAGCTTGATCATCACCGACAGTCTGCCGGCACTGGGCCTGCGAGATCGGTTGCAAATCCCAGTTGTTGCGGTACGAATTGGTGCGACCGACGACGGCCCCGAGATTCTGCAACTCACCCATCCGCGTTCGAGTGTGATGCTCGCGTACCTCGCCAAGTACCCGGACGACAAAGCCGCAATCGACGAGCGGCTGGATCGCATCGACTCCGCCGTGGATCTGGCCGAACCGTTCGCCCGGATCCGCGAAGCCGTCGCCGAAGCTCGCAAAATGGGAGTGACCAGCCGTGCGGCTTGAGGAACTAGATGAACCGTTTGTAGTCGAGTCCGTTTCGCTCGCGGAGTACCCGGATGCGTTGCGGTTCCCGCGCTTCGAGGCCCCGTTGAGTGCCGGAGTGCGCGAATCTCGGTTGCTGACGCAGGCCCCATGGGTGCGCTCGTTGGGCAAGCTCGACATGACCGTGCAGACGGAAGGTTGGAAGTTCCCAGCCCCACCGCCCGAACTGGATCGACCACCTCGGCCGATGACCGAAAAAGCGGAACCGAAGCTCACCGAGCCGACTCTCCCGGATCGAGCTCGACCCGACGCGACGGAAAAGAAACGTATCCGGACGCGACCGACTTCGGACATGGTGCTGACGAAAGATCGGCTCCTCTTCCTGCTGCAACCGCCGCTCGATGGGCTGTTCCTGGGCAAACAACTCGAAGTGCCGTTCGAGCCGTTCCCGTATCAACTGGAGGGGATCGCCTTCCTCATGCCGCGTCACTCGGCCCTGCTCGCCGACGAAATGGGTCTCGGCAAGACGGCCCAAGCGATCCTCGCGTTGCGGTTGATGTTCCACCAAGGGTTGGTGAAGTCGGTGTTGATCGTGACGCCGAAGCCGCTGGTTCACAACTGGTGCCGCGAGTTGAAACTCTGGGCGCCCGACCTGCCGCACGAAGTCTTCCCGCAAGATCCGGACTTGCGCCGGAGCGCTTGGAAGGTGTCCAACTGCCCGGTCAAACTGATCAACTACGAAGCACTGACGCGGGATGCCGACATGGCCTCCGATCCGAGTATCTACTTCGACGTGGTTGTGCTCGATGAAGCCCAACGCATCAAGAATAAAGATGCGAAGACCGCCCAAGCCGTGCGGAGCCTCCACCGCAGCCGCAGTTGGGCGCTCACCGGGACGCCAATCGAAAACCACGCCGACGACCTCGTCAATATTTTTGCGTTTGTCGATCCGGGCCGCGTGCCGTCTGATACTCCACCGAAGAGGATCGCCCAGCTGACGAGCGATTGCATTTTGCGTCGTACCAAGGACGACGTGCAGTCGGACATGCCGCCTAAGATTCTGCGCGATCTCGAAGTGGAACTGACGCCGGCTCAGCGCTACGCTTACGACCGCGCCGAAAACGACGGCATCGTCCAGCTCAACGAACTCGGCGACACAATCAGCGTGCAGCACGTGTTCCACCTTGTCATGCGGTTGAAACAGATTTGCAATTTCGACCCGCTGACCGGTGAAAGTGCCAAGCTCGAACAGTTGATGACCGACATGGAGGAAGTGGCGTCGAGCGGCCGCAAGGCGATCATCTTTTCGCAGTGGGTCGAACCGTTGTTGGTGCTGGCCAAAGCACTCGACGGCTTTGGGACGCTGCAATACCACGGTCGCATCCCGCAGGCGGAGCGCACGCCGATTCTCGACCGTTTCAAGGCCGACCCGGACAAGCACCTGCTGCTCATGAGCTACGGCAGCGGCAGCGTGGGGCTGAACTTGCAGTTCACCAATTACGTGTTCTTGTTCGACCGCTGGTGGAACCCCGCCGTCGAAGATCAGGCGATCAACCGGGCCCACCGCATCGGCCAACGCTTCCCGGTGACGGTGACGCGATTCCAAGCTGAAGGTACTATCGAAGGTCGCATCGCGGGTATCCTCGAAGCGAAGCGCAAGGTGTTCAATGACCTGCTGTCCCAAGCCGACAAACCGGCGAATCTGGGCCTGACCGAAGACGAAGTGTTCGGCCTGTTCGACATCAAAGCCCGCCCGAAACGGGCCGGGTGAGTGCGACAATTGACGCACTCCACTAATAAACGGGTTTAGCAACGATTCTTTGAAGCTTTTTCAATCACGACGTCATCAAGCCCCGATCAAGAGGAACACGGATGACGCGGAAAAAAGCTGGATGAAGAGGATCGGAATAGATCCATTTCTCTCAGATCCTCTTCATCTCGGGCATCATCCGCGTCATCCGTGTTCCTCTGGGTTTTACAAAGACTCCAAGAATCGTTGCTAAACCCAAAAAAAGCCGCTTCCCAACCTGGGACGCGGCTTTTCAACTATGATCGTATTTGCAGTTCAACGCCAGCGGACGGCGAAGCTGCTGTTGCCGAGCGTGTGGACTTCGCGTTCGGCGATGTGGGACGATTCCAGGCTATCGAGCAAGTCTTCGACATCACTCAAGCGGTTCAACGTCACGAGCTTCCAGCCCGTGTTCAGACCGAAGGCCGTCTGGAGGATGGCTTCGCTGCTCAAAGTATCGGCGGCGGGATCCGATGTTCCCACCGCGTCGAACGGGTGGGCTACCGCAGACTGAAACAAGGTCGGCCGGGTCACGACCACGGCGAGGAATCCCAACCCGATGGCGGCGGCAATCGTGCCGAGTAAGCTGAGCATCATGGCGTTCTCCTGTGCTCGAAACGTCGATTCGACGGCGGTTTCACTCCAAGTTTCTAGAACAACAACTCCGGGGAAGAGACGTGGATGAGTCGAGAATAGTATAAAAAAGATAGTGCCGGCTCCGCCGAATCTTACATTTCGCGCCCGGATTCAGATTGATCGCCTGAAAATCGGCAGTCGCTAACCAATCGATACAATCCCGACATGCTCACCCTCGATCCGACTTGGATTTTGTTCGAAGATCCGCATCTGATCGCGGTCAATAAACCGGCCCCGTTGCTCACGCAAGCACCGGAGGGGATTCCCAATCTCGAAGCACTCGTCAAAGGCTACATCAAGGCGAAATATGCCAAGCCGGCGGGGGTTTACCTCGGCGTCCCACACCGACTCGACCGGCCCGTTTCGGGGGTGATCGTCTTCGCTCGCAACACGAAAGCGGCCCAACGCGTCCACGCCCAATTCGAGCGGCGACTCCCGCGAAAAGTCTACTGGGCCTGCGTCGAGGGGACGGTCGCTCCCGAGACCGGCCACTGGGCCGACTGGATTCGCAAGATCCCGAACGAAGCCAAAGTAGAACGGGCCGCCGAAGGGGACGCGGAGGCGAAGCTGGCCACGTTGACTTACCGCGTGTTGAAGTGGCTCGAAGGTGGCACCCTGTTGGAATTGTCGCCGCTGACCGGGCGGATGCATCAGTTGCGGGTGCAATCGGCTTGGCGTGGCCACCCGATCGGGGGGGATCACCTGTACGGCAGCATCTGCGACATCGGCCCACCGGCCACCGACCCGCGCGAACGGGTCATCGCCCTCCACGCCCGCCAACTGACGATCCGGCACCCCTTCACCGAGGAGGAGCTGACGTTCGTCGCCCCGGTGCCGGACTACTGGCCGGAGTGTTAGCTGTGGGTGGTCGGCACCCCTTCCAACGACGGCGTCGGCCGACGTTGGCTCATGTTCGGCATCAATTCGTACATCGTCTGGGTGATTTTCTCGCGGATTTCCAGAAATGCCCGGGCGCAGTCGGGGTCGAACTGCCGGCCGGATTGGGCTTCCACTTCGGCGAACGCCTCTTCCGGGGAACGACCCTTCTTCCCGGTGTGATAAGGGCGATTGGAAGTCATGGCATCGAACGCGTCGGCAACGGACACAATCCGGGCCAAAATGCTGATGTCGGTCTTCGCCAACCGATCCGGGTAGCCGGTGCCGTCCCAGCGTTCGTGGTGGTTGCGGACGATCGGAATGCACGGGTGCAATTCGGGAATGGTCGAGAGGTATTCGGCGCCGATGATCGTGTGCGTCTGCATCTTGGCGAATTCTTGCGCGGAGAGTTTGCCCGGCTTTTGCAAGATTTCGTCCGAGATGCCGACCTTGCCGATGTCGTGCAGCGGTGTGCCGAGCTTGATCCACTCGATGTCTTCGGTCGCGAGTTCCATCCGCTCGGCGAGGGCGGTGGCGTATTCCGTGACGCGCTTGGTGTGGCCGCCGGTGTATTCGTCGCGGAGTTCCACCATCTGCCCGAGCACCATCAGCGTGTTGATGAACAGATCCCGCTGTTTGCGCAAGAGCAACGCGCATTCGATCCCCGCCGAGGCGTGGGCGGCGAGGGCGTCCGCCAACATGAGGTCGTCTTCGGTGAACGGCTCCTGCATGAACCCGCGGTCGAGGTGCAGCACGCCGAGCTTCCGGCGCGGGGTGCGGAGCAGCACGCACAGGATCGACGACATGGCCCCGTCCGCGATGCTCTGCGTCAGCAGTTCCTTCTCTTCCGTGACGTTCCGGTAGAGGGCCGATTCCCCCTTGCTGAAGCAGCGCGCCGCCAGGCGTTTGCTGAAGTGACCGCGCCCCCGGGCGTCGCCGCTCCCGACGTTCAAGGAACGCAGTTTCAATTTCGGCTCGTCCCCGGTTCCCTCGTGGAGGATGATCGAGCCGCGCTGGGCGTCCAAGACGCTGACGGCGTCGTCCAAAATGCTGTCGAGGAGTTGTTGCTCGGTTTCGAGATACACGAGGTGGTGCCCGGCCCGCAACAGGGCCACGAGTTCGTCGCCCGGCCGCGGCACTTGATCGCGGCCGAACGCCACCCGCCGGATGCCTTCGTCGTAGCCGGCCTTTGTCGTGGCCGCCATCACCATCGAATCGGACGGCGGCCCTTCCGGGGTCGTGTCGGTCATTTCGACCAAGAACGCCACTTTGCCGAACTGGACGATGTCCCGCGGTTGCAGCTCGTGATCGCCCGCCGCGACCCGCGTGCCGTTGATGTAGGTGCCATTCGTACTTTCGAGATCGCGGACCAGCCAAGTTTCCGGGATCTCCGCGTTCGCAATCCGGCGCACGACTTCGGCGTGCCGGCGACTCACCGACGGGTCGTCCAGCATCAACTCGAACTGGGGCAAGCGCCCCACGCGGATCAAATTCGGATGTTCCCAAACCTGCCCTTTGATCGCCCCGCTCACCCCGCGGAGCCTCATGACGCGCTTCATGGCCACCTCTTCGCCGCCGGCTATCCAATTCGTGCAAAATTAGCGTAGCACACACAATCCGATCCGGGGGCGAGGATGAGAACTTCGCGCGCATTTTTCCTTGTGCAACTGAAATTTGAACCGCTGACGAAGTCAACAACACGTGTCGATTTTTGAGGCGATGCGTGAAACAGATTGGAATGCTAATCCAGTTTCACGTGCATCGGGGAGTTGGTCACGGTGACTTTCTGCTCCTTCGATTTGCCGTCGCTGCCCTTCACGGTCACCGTGTAGGGGCCGGGGGCGAGCACGAAGCGCGGGCTTAAGTCACCTTGGCCACCGCGACCGTTCCCACCGAAGAGTTGCGTCGAGACGACTGTTTTGCCATCGTCCGATTTCACCGTGACGCAGCCGCACGACAGCGGATTGTCCTTCGGCAACTTCACCACGATGGGCGTCCCTTTGCCGGCATCGGCCGGGCCGCCGAAGAGCGCCGCCGATTCTTGGCCCTCGTTGTGCATCAGCAGGTCGAGCCGGCCGTCATTGTTCAAGTCGGCCCACGCCACGGCTTGGGTGTTCCAGATTTTCTGGTTCAGCCCGACTTCGGCCGATCGGTCGGTGAAGGTACCGTCGCCGTTGTTCTTGAAATACTTGTTTGTCCCCTTCAGGCAGCTCACCACCAAGTCGGGGTGGCCATCGTTGTCGAAGTCGCCCCAGGCCGCGCCGACGGCGTAGCCGAGGTTCTTGGCCAAGTCGCCGGCCTTCGCTGTCACGTCCGCGAACTTGCAACCTCCGAGGTTCTTGTACAATTTGCACGCGCCGTTGGTCTGCGGGATGAACAGATCAACGAGACCATCGCGGTCGAAGTCGCACAGGGCCGGGCCGACTTTCCCGGCGGTGTATTTGATGCCCGAATCCACCAATTCGAACTTCGCGCCGGTGTTGCGGAATAGGAAGCCCTCGCCCGCCCCGAAGAGGAAGTCCGGTTTGCCGTCGTTGTCGAAGTCGGCCACCGAGAGCGTGTCGCCTTTGATGGTTCCGCACAACCCCGCTTCGCCGAGACCCCATTCGGCCGAGACGTCCGCGAACAGTGGATCGACGGACTGCAACTCCGCGCCGGCGCCGAAGTAAAAGGCGTAGGCTCCGTTGGAGTTGCAGACTTTCAGCAGCAGGGTGTTCTTGCCCGCTTTGAGTTTCAATTTCAGCAGCGCCTGATCCGGGGCGCAGGCGCGGATGGTGGCGTCGGAATGGATCTTCTCGCCGTTGAGCCAGACGGTCAACGTGTCGTCGCTCCCCAGCGAAACGGGGAGTTCGGTCGCGGCGGCGCACTCGATTTCGCGGTGCAGGTAGGTCGCTGCGTTGTCGCCGAACGGGCTGAGGTCGTGGATCTTTCCGTCGGGGAAGTCCTTGGCAACCCACTTCACGTCCGTATCGCGCTTGCCCTTGTGCCCCTTGGCCAAGTCGATCACTTTCTCCGTTTCCGGGCTGAACGCCGTCTCGAAATTCGGCTTGGCGTCCTTGGTGCGGAATGGCCCGATGGCGTGCCAGCCGCCGAGCTTCGGCGGGGCGACTTTCACCGCAGCCGCATTGCGGATGTTCTTGTAAAGTCGCAGGCCGTGGAAGCCGTTGGCCAGCAGGATGTCCGGCTTGCCGTCGCCGTTGAAATCGCCCCACGCGGCGGTTGTGAGGTTGTAGGCCGTCTCTTTGGGCAGCAACCGACTGTCGTCGCGGAAGGCCCCTTTGCCGAGGTTCGTGTAGAGCTTCGGCCCGGTCGGCGTGGCCAGCAGCAAGTCGGGCAGACCATCGCCGTTGTAGTCGGCCCAGACCGCCGAGCGGGCACCACCCACGAGTCCGGGAAGCGTGATCTCGG
>JANXWE010000326.1 GCA_025351325.1 Fimbriiglobus sp. | reverse complement strand
AGCATCGCCGGCAAAGAAGGCAACCCGAAGATGGGGCCCTACTCGGCCAGCAAAGCCGCTGTGATCTGCTTGACCAAATCGCTGTCGAAGGAACTCGTCGGCAAGGGCGACATCTGCGTCAACAGCGTCTCCCCGGCCGTGATCCAGACGCCCATCCTCGACCAACTCAGCGTCGAGCAGGTCAACATGATGCTCAGCAAGATCCCCCTCGGCCGCACCGGGAAACCCGACGAAGTCGCCGCGCTGGTTCACTTCCTCAGCAGTGGCGATTGCAGCTTCACGACCGGCTTCTGCTTCGACATCAGCGGCGGCCGCGCGACGTACTGATGAATCCCGACCAGGAGTCGCCATCGTGATCCCGAATCGAGTTGCCCCCGACCGCTGGCTCGTCCGCGTTTGGCCCGGGATCGCCATCGTCGCGTTCGTCATGTTCCTGATGACCGTCCCGGCAAGGCTCGTCCCACTGACGATGTTGCACTTCGCTGCTTTCTTCGCAGGGCCATTGCTGGGGACGATCCTCGCGATCATCTGGTGGTCGGCCTATTCCCGAACGCACGGCGGCATCAAGTGGGCCGTACTCGCCATGTTCCTACTGCCGCTCTTCGGATTGAGCGCACTCGAAATCTTCAAAAAGCGAATGCCGATCGGGCCGGTGATCTTCGGGGCACCGTTGGTATTGCTCGTCTGGGTTGGTTGGCTCGCCGTCAGTGTTCCACTCCCGCGAACCGTTCGTCAGATCGGTACACTCGCTTGGCTTGCCGCAGCGTGGGCGGCCTTCGGTTTGTTGCGTATGGACGGCACCGACGCCGACATGCACCCCGAATTCTCCTTCCGTTTCAGCCCCATCCCTGAAGACCGCGACGCTGAGGAATTGAAGAATCGCGCGACAATGACTCCGACGAAATTGTTGTCCGAATCGGCGAAGGACTCTCTCGACTGGGCCGAGTTCCGCGGAGCGAACCGTGATGGCACTGTGAAGGGGAACACTATAAACCCCGACTGGGAAGCGCACCCGCCAAAGCTGTTGTGGAAACAAAAGATTGGGCCAGGCTGGAGTACGTTCGCCGTCGTCGGGGATCGACTCTTCACCCAAGAGCAACGGCAAAACGACGAAGCGGTCGTCTGCTACGATGCGGCCACCGGCGGGGAAATCTGGCGACACTTCGAGCCGGTCAAGTTCAGTGACCTCAACGCCGGAGCTGGGCCACGGGCGACACCGACCGTCGTCGATGGCAAGCTCTACGCCATGGGTGCCACGGGGCTGTTGGTCTGCTTGGACGCCGAGGACGGCCAACTGATCTGGAAGACGGACATCACCACGGACACGGGTGGGAAACCGCCTCAGTGGGGCTATTCGTCGTCGCCGCTGGTCAGCCATGGCGTGGTGATCGTCTATGCCGGGGGGCCGAGCAACCGAGGAACCGCGGGGTTCGATGCCGCGACCGGCAAGTTCCGTTGGTCGGCGGGGCAAGCCAAGCACAGTTACAGCTCGGCCCAACTCGCCGTCATCGACGGCGTCGAACAAGTGCTGATGCAAAGCGATTTCGGAATAGAAGCGTTCGATGCGAAAATGGGCGGAGTACTCTGGGATTACAAATGGCACATCCCCGGTTTGAACCGCGTAACTCAACCGACCGCTCTCGGCGACGGCAGTTTCCTGATCGGCACCGGCGTCGGCGGGGAGATGGGCACACGGAGAATCAAGGTCAGCAAGACCAGTGATTCTTGGAAAGTGGACGTCATCTGGGTCGCAGATAAATTGAAACCGTATTTCAACGACGGCGTCGCCTCCGACGGTTTCTTCTATGGTTTCGACGGTAAGAATTTGGTTTGCGCGGATCTGCGCGACGGCAGCATCAAATGGGACGCCGGTACCCGCTACGGAAACGGGCAAATCCTCTTGTTGAAGGATCAACGGCTGCTCATCATCCAAGCCGTCGACGGCAAAGTCCACCTGTTAGAAGCGTCGCCTAACGAATCGACCGAACTCGGCAAATTGAGTGCGATCACCGGTAAAACGTGGAACCACCCCGTGATCAACCGCGGGAAACTGTACGTGCGAAATGGAGCTTGGGCCGCGGCGTACGAGTTGAAAGCTCGTGACTGAGACGGCCCGTACAAAATCAGCCGATCCTTTCCACGGTGGTGCCCGACTCCGTGGGGGTGAGTTTGTAGCCGCTGGTGAATTGGTCGGTGAAACTTTCTTGGTGGCTCACCAGGATGATCCGTTTCAACGCTTGAGTCCGTTTGAGTTCGTGCAAGTTTTCAGCCATCGCTCGCAAGCCATCTTTATCGAGGCTGCCAAAACCTTCGTCGATGATGACGGCTTCGATGGGCCGCTGTTTCCCAGCCGCGAAGCGTCCGATGGCGAGGGCCAGCGAGACGGCGACACGGAACCGTTGGCTACCCGAAATGAAATCGACGCCGGTGGGATTCGGTTCACCCGCTCTGCGGATGCGCAACGCAAACGCTTTTTGATCCCGCCCCGAGGCGTCGTCATCGGATTCGAGTGATAATTCTTGGTTGGAAAGCCGACGCAACGTATCGTCGGCCAGCGCGATGACTTCGGTCTCCGCTTCACGGACCAAGTCAAGCTGGATACCATCCTTCCCGAGTAATTTGTCGAGTGCTTCGTGTTGAGTCAGTCGAACTTGGGCTTCACCCTGCTCAGCCGACACGCGCCGGTATTCGCTGGCTCGCTTAGTAAATTCGTCGAGTTTGGACACGGCGATACGACATTCCGCTTCGATATTAGCACACAGTTGGCCCGCTTCGACTTTCACAATTTCCGCAGCGTCGGGCGAAATTCGATCCGACTCCAGCATGCCATCGATCTCGGTTTGAATTCGGCTCCGCTCATCGTTCCAGAATTTGCTTTGCGCTTCGTCCACCAGCAAATTTTGATAGTCTTTTTCGACTGCTGATGCTCGGATGGAACCCAGTTCCTGCTCCACCGCCTGAACGTCGTGTTCGGAAAACGTCGGCCAACGTTCCACCCAGGCTGGGGCCAATCGAGCGGCGTCACTCGCCTGCCCACCCATTAAGCCCGCCCGTTTTGTAGTCGCATCGGAGATTTGTGAATCGAGTTCCTTCAATTCGACTTCGGCGGTTTGGATACACTTCGATTGTTGTTTCTCACTGTCTTCCGCGCTTCGTTTCAAACGTACCGTTTCCTCCTGCAGCCCCCGGATCGATCCCCCGCGCAGTCCGAGAATTTCCTGCTCTTCCATCAACCCTGCAGCGGTGGTCACACATCCCTGCGAAGTCAAACTCGACTGGAGCGTCTCGAATTTGGCGAAGGAGCGATCCCGGTCTGTCGACTGTTGCGCGATTCCGACTCGATCCGCTTTCGCTTTGGCCAACCTCCCCTGCACCTCGTTGACAATGGCTTGTCGCTCGGAACCGTGGGCCGTCCATACGGCGACGCCGTCGGCCATCCGTGCCCGTTCGATCTCGGCATGCACGGCCGTCACGGTTTGACCACACCGAGAGCACTTCGCACCATCTTGTACTTCTCGGAATTCGTCCTGCTCATCGCGAACGGTTTTCAAACGGGTCTGAGCCTCCGTCAGCCGCTGATCGGCGCTTCGGAAGTTGTCGTTGGCAATGGTTTCCAGTTCGGTCGCACGCAGCAACCGTCCCGGCAAATCGACTGGATACCGACTGACGTCTGCGGCGAGTTCTTCCAAATCCACAGTTTGGGCATGGAAGCTCTTGGCTTTCAAGATACCCCGGTCGATCTCGACGAGTTGCCGTTCAATCGAATCGGCCGTCGTCCTTAAGTTCTCTACTTGACCAGATGCCTCCATCGCCAACAATGTGGCCGCGTCACGTCGTGCGGTGGCCTCTTTCTGGAGGGATTGCCGAGCATCCAGAATGTCTTGCAACTTCGCGAGTTCTTGCCGGCTTTTCAAGAGCGATTGCAACAAAGGCACCACGGTACCCAGTTCATCCACGCGAGTCTTCTGCTCGCGGATGGTATCGGCCCGGACTTCGCGAAGCCTGGCTTCCGCCAGCAGGGATTCGAGTTCCTGCGCGCGGGCATGGCACTTCTGCCAGACCTTGGATTGTCCGACGCGCTCAACCGCGGCCACCTGAAGAAAATGGGCCGAAATCCGCCGCGCCTCGGATTCATCCACCGCAGTTTGGCCCGTCGCCAACTCGTCCGCCGACACGGCGGCCAGCGTTTGAAACCGCGCTTTCAGAGTCGCCGAGATGGCACGAACGGCGGAGGTCGCCGCTCGCACTCGCTCCGAAAGTAACTCGTACTGCTCGAAGCCAATGATGCCTTTGAGGATCTTCAAGCGATCCTCTTTTGACGCTGACAAGAGCTTGTCAGCCGCCCCTTGCTTGAGCAGCACCGACGTCGTGAACGAGTCGTAATCGAGACCGAGCGTATCGACCACCCACTTGTTGAGGGCCGCACCGCTGTCTCCTTCGTCGCGGGATCGCCACTCCCCTTTGGCCGTTTGTATATCCAGTTTCTGCAACGGTTTCGTCGTCTTCCCGGTTCGACTCCGACCGCGGGTGATGCGATAACTGTGGCCTGCGAAGTCGAACTCCAAAATCACTTGGCAATGATCGGCGCCATGGCGCATCAACAGGTCTTGCTTTTGGCGTCCACCGCGATGGCACTCGAAGAGTGCGTAAGTGATGCCGTCGAACACGGCCGACTTCCCGCAGCCGTTCGGCCCGGTAATGACCCAAAGCGTTTCGTCGGTACCCGTGAAGTCGAATGTGACGGCCGGGCTGGCGAAGCTCAAAAAGTTTTCCAACATCACGCGTTTCGGGATCATGACGAGGTATCCGTGAGGGTGAGGAATGTTTCGGCGAGTGCGAAAAGTTCAGTCGCATCCGGATGCCCGGTCAACTTCGCAAGCAGGTAGCTCCGCACCGTTTCGCGGTAATCGGCGTCGTTACGAATTCCGCTCCGGGCATCTTGGTTGTCCACCGATTCAGGCCGTTCGAATCCGATATCGGCCATGCGCGGGAAGATCTTGCGCAAGCGCTGCATCACCTCGTCGCGGCTCGGTCCGCTGGGTTGAAGTGCCACGGTGATCTTGACAATTGCCGTGGCACGATCCGGATACTTCTCGGAAAGTCCTTCAATTTCGGCAGTGTCCGCTATCGAAATCAGGTGCATGGGCGTCGGCGTGATCGGCACCCATTCCGGCGTCGTGCGACACTCCGGGCCGAACTGCTTACCGATGTCGACGACAATAACGCCGCGGTCATCGTCGCGTTCGCCGAAATCGAGGCGGTCGAGTGGGCCGGGGTAACGGACATGTTCCAATCCGCCGAGAATTTGGGGTTTGTGGATGTGGCCGAGGGCGACGTAGGCCCAACTGCTGGGGATGAAATCGGCGCCGAAGGTCACGTCGTCCGATTCGTTAATCTTGTAGAGTGAGTGCGTCGCGGAGCCACGGACGTGCAAGTGGGCGATCAACACGCTCGGCAATGTTTTGTCGAAGCCGGGCTTGTCGATGGCTTTCTGCACCCAAGTGCCAACGCGGTCGGCGGTTCGGCGGTTGCGCTCCTCGGAGCTTTTCAAATCGTCGGCTTCTTCGGCGTAGCGGTGCGGGAATGGATACGGGACGAAGACGAATTGGATCGTCTCACCCGCGGATTCAAGGGTGGCGACGCCCGGCCCATTTTGCAGGTACATCCGCCCCGGTGACAATGGCTTGACACTCCGCGAGGGCACCGCAGCGAGACGCATCCCCGCACGGATGAACTCGATGTGCTTGTCCATGTCGTGGTTGCCGGTGACAGCCAGGATCGTGCCGCCGCGCTGGAAGAAGGGGCCGAACACTTTCAAAATGTGTTCGAGCTCCCCCGTCATGTCGACAGCGCTCACCATGCTGTGATTCGAGAACACATCACCGGCAATGATCAAGACATCGGCGCCGTGCTCTTCGCAGATCCTGGCAACCTCCGCGACGCGGCTGCGGAGGTCATCGGTGCGATCCAACCCGTGCAAGTGGTCGCCCAAATGCCAGTCGGCGGTGTGTACGATTTTCATCGGTCTCCTCGGTTAGAAGTCGGCTTCGACGTTATCTTCCCACGCTTGTTTCGGTGCGGGTGCACTGCCTGTGCCCGCGGCATGTTCCTTCTTGAGCGCGAACGGTGGAAACGGAATCTTGGCCAACATGGGCTCGCGGAAATTCGGTTGCACCAGCAGCTTCTCGTCGGCTTGCAACTGCGCCGCTGTGCTGCGGGCGGAGCGCTCCAGCGCTTTCCAAACGTCCGAGCCGAGTTCCATCGTGTCGCTGCGACCGATCGCTTTGACGGCGCAGTTCGCAATCACCCGCTGGGCCACAAGACTCGCCTGCTGTTGCGCCCCGAGCAAAATCACACCTTGAGAACGCATCTCGGATGCAACGGTTTCGATGATCTGCGTGATCGGGTCGGAACTGCTGCGGGGTGCGAATCGGTTCAGTTCATCCAACATGACCACAAACCGGAGGCCGGGCGTCGGGTCTTCCGAACGGAGTCGAACCAGTTGATGGAACACCGCCGCGACCACGAACCGCTGAAGTCCGGGCGTCATCCGCAGGCTGAACAAGTCGATGACGGTCGGCCCGGCCTGCTCGCCGTTGGTCAGCACGATCGGATGACCGTGATGGTCGTTCAGTCGCAGTACACCGCCACCCTGCCGCAGGATGAACTTCAAGTGGCGGTGAACTTTGCCCCGGGTCGCCTTGACGAAGTCGCTCGTTTCGATGGGGGCGAGCGTTTTGAAATCGGTCAACAATTCTTGGAACGTCTTGGGAATATCGGCACCAATTTTCAGCTTCGGTCCGTCGGGTGTCTCCAAAGTCAACCACTCGGCGAGTTCATCCACCAAGCCACCGAAGTTCGGTTCGTACACGGCGTCGTCTGCGAAAAGAAACTTGAACAAACCCTGTTCAATGACTTGCGAAAGCGACCAACTGTACGGCTTCACGGCCCCGTCCGCACGGCCGACGTTGGCCGGGGTCGTTTTGTCTTTTTCTTGCGGTGCCAGGAATTTGACAGCGCGGAACGGGCCGGGATTCTCGACGCCGAGCTTGTTCCAGCAATCGCGGTTCTCAGCTTCTTTCTCGCGGAATTTCTTGTTCCATTGGTCGATGAAAAAGAGATCGTAGTTCTTAACGTTGAAAACGATGGGGGCAATCTGCAAACGATTCTTATCGCTGGGAGTCGCAATTTTCTGCCGGTCGGCCTCACGTAGCAGCATCCAGAGCACGTGAAGCAGAAAGCTCGATTTCGCACCGAGCCCGGCGATGCCGTTCACGTTCATGTGCCCGCCATTTTCGCCGAGCAAATAATCGAGATCCAGCGTCGCCTTGCCGGCGTATTCGGTGCCACCATTCTTGAGCAATCCGACGTCGAGTGGGTGTTCGACACGGTCGACACCGTACCCCTGCGATGCTTCTTTGGCACTGGCCAAATAGACTTCGCACTCTTCGGTCGGTGGCGTGTAGGCCACGGGGTCGGTGCGGAGGACCGACGCTTTCGCGTAGGTCACCCCTTCGCTATCGAAGGGCGGATGCGACCCGCGCCCGCCGTCGTAGCGATCGGATTCTTCGCTCACGTCCTTCTGCCGACTGCGGCGGTAGACCTCTTGAACCACGGCGATGAACGACACCTGCCGGGTACCGATGGTACTCTGCGTTTTGACGATCTGGGTGCGTTCGACGACCTGATCGCGGTGGATCCAGAAGTAAAATTCGCCCGTCGTGGACTCTTGATCGGGGGGTGCAGACACGCGGCCGAGGGGCGTGCGGATGTCGTCGGTCACAGTTCGCCTCCGCGAAAGAATCCCGCCGTGCGGTAGAGCCGGTTGACTAGCACGGGGAATGGGGTGAAAAGCGGTTTTAAAGAATCCTCGGCGCGCACGATCGGCTCGAGGGAGACGGGCATCCGGGCGTAGCTACTCGTGCGACAGCGCGCGTCGATCAACCACCGCGATAAGCGATCCACGAAGGAGAAAACGTGTGGGAACTTCTCCTCGAACTGGTTCCACGGTACCTCGACGCGAACGTAGCCCCAGTTCGGCGCGAGTTGCGAACCACCGGAGAGCTTGAGGAACCAGCTCGCCACGGAAATGCGGCCTTCGTTCTTTCCATCGACCCCGGCGATTTTGAACACCGGTGTCCGTTGGCCTGGGCGAAGCGTCAACAGTGTCCGCCAGCCCGCATCGTGGAGGTAAGCCGCCGCCTGGGTTTTCGCGATTCCGATCAGGAGTGGGGAACCAGCCGGGGGATTACCCGTCACGCGGCTGAGTGGGCCATCCACGAGCGTCGGTACCGTTCGATCGACCGCGAGAGCCAAGCGTTCCAAGTTGGCCATCTCTTGCACGGCACGGGCACGCGCTTGCGATCGCATCACCTCGTAATCGAATCGGCTGTACTGCTCCGAGTTCGGCAGCTTTGCGGGAAGTATGCGGAGTTGCAGTTCGGGCTTGTTGGCGAGGTCCGCTGCGAATGCTTCGACATTTTCCCAGGGGAACGGATCGGTAACGAAACTGAGGACGCGATCCACGGCGACGAACTCGCGTTCGAAACCGCGGCCGACGCTCCGGAGCGCAATCGCACCAACTTCCGAGAGCATGAGGGGGATTGGCCAACCCTGTTCCGTTCGCACGCACAGAACGGGCAACCCCGTGTGAGAGCCATCGATGAATCGTACCGGGAACTCGCCATCACGAGCCGGCGATTCGGCGATGATGATCGGGTTCCAGTCCCCTTCAGGAAATTCGATCGTGCGATCCACGGTCGATTTTTTGTAGTCGTCCTCATCGTCCGGGTCGCGCGGCACGTTCGGTTGTGGTGGAGTATCACCGACGGTCGAGGCCCCGTATTTCTTCAAGAAGCGGCTGCTGGCATCAGTCGACATCAGCCACCCCCAAATTCTTCAAGCGGAAGCCGATGGCCTGACGGCTCACGAGCAGTTCGGCGGCGAGTCGATACGCGAGTACGCCGAAAGGACAGCACTTGTGCAGCAATCGAAGTTCATCCGCCCGTGCCCGCAGAACAGATTCCGGCATCAGCAGCTCGGCGGCGAATCGATTCGCTTCTCGTTCCAGTTCATCGGTGGACTCGTCGGCTTCGAGCATCGTCTCTGGGGTGTCGGCACGAAAGCGGCCCATGCGTTGCCGATGGAGCACTGCGTGGCCGAGTTCGTGCGCCGCTGTGAAGCGTCGCCGCGGCAAGATGTCGTCGGCATTCACGAACGCCTGCCCAGAATTTCCGGCGAAATAGAGGAACCCCGCGAGTGGTTCGGTCGGTTCCCCAAACGGCTCGACGGCATCTCCTTCGGCAAGTAAGTACTCGGTCACGCGGCCACAGGTCAGCGCTGGCAATGCGACGTGCGAGATTCCACATTCCTGGAAAAAGCGATTCAATTGCACCGGCCCGCGAACCGTCGGATCGACCGGGAGTTTGAAATCCTTGCGCAGCCGGACGATGGTCTCGGCGATCATTTCGGCTCCTCCGGTTTCGCTGCCCGCCGTGCGGCCAACTGGTATTCGACGGCCGAACCACGACGCCGTTCGAGCTTCAACGCGGCGAGTTGAAACGCTTTCCAGTAATCCGCCGACGCCGGGCCGAACAAGTCCTCGGCCCAGGCAATCAACTTGGACAACCCGAGTTCATGGGGGAGGTATTCCCCCGACGTTTCTAATTTCTGATTGAGTTGATGCGCTTCCGCTGGCAGACGATCCGGTGTGTGTTGAAACAGTTCACGGGCCACGTCCCCCACAGTGACGGGGCCTAAGGACGGCGTGACAATCTCCGCACTCGTGAGGAACTTGGCCGCCGAGCCAGCAATCGATTGCTCAACCTTCCAGTCCGTCTGGTCACGGTCGTCGGCGTCGAGGGCCTCATGGATCTCGAGCAAGGCCGATTCGATTTCGAGATCGAATGTGGCTCGCTCCCAAATACGATCCAGCACGGGGAAGTCGGCGGCACGTAAAGCCCGAACGTATTGTTCCGTCAGTTGGTCGAGTTCGAGGTCGGTCATGATTGGCCCCCCGTGCCAGTTGGGGAGAGCAAGTTGAAGAGTTCTATTCGGATGCGGAGAAGCTTCACCCGGACATTGACTGCACTGATGCCGGTCATGGTGGCGATTTCGGCCCCGGACATCTTCTCGAAATAAAAGCCGTGCGCGATTTGTTGATCCATTGGACACAGCTGGGCCAGTGCTCCATGCAGTTGTTCGTGTTCCGTCTTTTGAATCAGAGCATCTTGAACTGTGACGCAAGGATCGACGGCCAATGCCAAACGATTGACATCGCCTCGGGCCTTGGCACGTGTGAATTGCTTCCGGGCGATATTCTGAGCGAAGCCGAAAATCCAACTTGTGACATTGGCACGGGCCGGATCATAATGCGACGATTTGGCGAGTGCCAAAGTCATCGCTTCCGAAACAATGTCTTCAGCGGCCTGATTCCGAGCCACGTTGTTTGAATGATTCATCCAACGCCGGAGCATGATCTGAACCGTCACTAACATTTTCCCGCGCAGGGTGGGATTCTCGAGTGCCGTGCGAACAGGTTCCGGCTCGGCGAGGGCCGGCGGCGGCGAGTGAACGTGAATCATGCTGAGGCACCCGTGCGGACAAGTGGGGCGATCAGCGTTTTATTCCCATTCGACCAAGATGTGTTACGGAAACTTCAGGAATTGTTCAGAACGTCGGAAAAGTGACCCGAAACAGTGCGAAGGACGGGACTTGAACCCGTACAGCCTTGCGGCCGCAAGAACCTAAATCTTGTGCGTCTGCCAAGGATACGCCTGCTATCTTAGGGAAAACTGTAACAAGAGTGGTTCTTGGGGCAGTGAATGGGCAGTGAATTCCTTGTTGCCGGTACACCGGCCATGGCGAGAGACAATGAAGGCCCTTGGTTTCGGACGGCCAAAAATACTTGGTACATCACCCAAAGCGGGCGAAGTGTGAGTCTGGGTGTTCGCGGATCGGCAAATTCAAAAGAGGCGAACGCGGCTTGGCATAACCTGATGGCCAACGGAAAGCCGGAACGCGTCGCCAGTGCCACGGATTCGGCCGACGCTCCGTCCGCTCTCACTATGCGGGAACTGGTCGATCTCTTTCTTACCGACATTTCGACCCGGCTGAAGCCGCTCACGGTTGGCCAGTACCGCATCGACCTCGAACAGTTCCTCACCCGCTTCGAGAACTCCCCGGCGAACCGCGTCGCAACTGTCGAGGTGTCCCGGTGGCTGCACGGGATGAAAGTCGGGGACACGACGAAGAGCATTCGCTTGCGGAGCGTCTCGGCTTGCTTCGGCTGGGCGGTCAAATCCGGGTTCATCGCGGACAACCCCACGAAGCGGGTGCCGAAGCCCCGCAATCGAAGCCGAGGACAGGAAGCCGTCGTCAGCCCCGAAGTGCACGCTAAACTGATGGCCAAAGCTTCCCCGGCATTCCAGCAAGTGCTGGCCGTCCTCCACGGCACCGGCTGCCGACCGGGAGAAGCCTGCGCCATCACGGCCGGCAACTTCGATCCCGCGAACGGGTTGATCCGGCTCGAAATCCACAAGAGCGACCGGCACGGCAAGCCCCGATTGATTTTCGTTCCGACGGACGTAGCGACGCTTCTGGGGCGACTGGCCGGCGAATACCCAGACGGGGCGCTTCTGCGAACCACGCTCGGCAACCCGTGGACGGGCCGGAGCATCACCGAGTACATGCAGAAGCTCAAGAAAGCGGCCGGCGTGAAAGCGATGGCCTATGGCTACCGTCACACGTTCGCCACCGATGCGCTGGTGAAGGGCCTACCCGACGCGCAAGTTGCCGCGCTCCTGGGGCATTCCTCGACGACGATGCTCCACAAGCACTACTCCCACCTGACGAGCCAAGTGGGGGTATTGCGAAGTGCTTCGGCGATGGTGCGGCCGGGGACGGCGCCGGAATCGCCGCAGAAGTGAGGAGCTTACCACCGATGGCACAAGTAGCCGCTGACGACTCGGAAGGAGGCCGTGGAAGCGTACGATTCCGACGGGCACCGAGGTAGGCCGAACGGCTTGATGGTGGGAATCCGGGCGACGGAGGCGAGAGGCACGGCGGAGCGGACGGCGAAATCGAAGCACGGCAAGAAGGCGGAACGAGAAGCAGGTCGAGGTGCGGTGGCAGTTCACGACCGCCGATCCGGGCGTCGGCGGTCGGCTGCTCATTGCTTGGGGTATGACCGATCAATCTTGCCTTTGTCGAAGAAATCCTTCAACTCTTTGAAATCTTCGTCCGAGCGCTGCACCAGTTTCTTGAACTCATTCAGTGTGTTCTGACTTCTGAGCGATTCCACAAGGAGAAATTCCCGCTCTTCTATCGTCCGCATGCGTTCCGTGTTTCGCACAAATATGCATCTTCGATCTGTTTTTTCGATGATAGGGGGTGTGATGTCAATCTTCTTTAGTGAATTTTTCCGTAAGTTGATCATCCCGACTATGTGCCCCCATGTGTCTGCGGTTACGCCGGCACCCGTTCTCGATATTTCCCCATCTACCTCCACGAAATCCCCATTAGTTTCGTAGACGAGTAGCACACCGCTCGCCGCCTTCAAGTGTTCGAGAATCGCTGCGATTTTCACCACGGGCGCGTCCTTGAACCACTTGTCACTTGCGATCCGCGACGCTACGCCCAGATTTGGAATCAGATTCGGAATCGTAGAAATGGTGGGAAGGCGAGGAGAAACCTCTGTCTCGTTCTGCTTGCTCGGAATTTCTCGTTCCGGCATCGCGCCCGGCTTCCAAGGTGTGTGATTGGTCTTCACCACTTCTGGTAAGGAAGGGGGGGACGACTGCCGAGAACGAATCGCGACCGCCACGGCTATGCCGGCGATCACAAGAACTAACGCGGCAAGCCCCAGCACAGGCAGTAGCATCGGCGGAACGACGCGCTTCCTAGTCGTCCTCAGGGGCGAATCGTCGGTGTAGTTGCTTCGTCGTTCAGTAGTGGAGGTTCGAGACACGGCACGCTCCGGGAAGGAAGTGAAGTAAATAGTAAACCGGAAATCGCACCTCGTCGAGATCCAAATTGAACTATCGGCCACGATGGCCAAAAACGTGAGTACCGAATACCTTTGAGCAATGAGCGAGCCGGCACCATTTTACAAAGCACATTTCCCACTTCATGCGGCCGATGACTCCGTTACCAAGGTTACTTCGGCCAAGCAACGTCGACCATGGCGGAAAACGTTCCTGCGGGCATTGGCCAAGACCGGGAATGTGACTCGATCCTGCCGGCTGGCCGGAATCTCGAAGATGCAGGCCTACCGGGTTCATCACAAGTCCACCCGATTCGCCGAAGCATGGGAGAATGCCCTCGAATCGAGCATTGACGTACTCGAAGGGGAAGCCCGTCGGCGGGCACTCAAGGAAGATCGGGATGCGTTGCTAATGTTTCTGCTTCGGGGGCTTCGGTCGAAAGTCTACGGGGATAAACGAAAACTCGAACACTCGGGTGAAAACGGAACGCCGATTCAGATCGACTCCAAAACAACCGCGCTTTCGGTGAGTTTGGAGGACATCGAACTGGTTCATCAGTTATTGAATGGCGAAAGGTTGAAATTGTCAATTCCGACGAGTGGAGGTGGTGCCGTGACTAGTGAACGCGCTGGCGGTTAGCATCAACTACTCCCACTCAACATGAACGAGCTTGTCTTGGTTCATCTTGCAAAACGCTTCGGCGAAAGCCGGATTGCGGAAGCGGAATGTGTGGGCAGTGCCAAAACGTTGGACGTATTCGACCGGCTGATGGTGATACGCTCCATCCGGAGCGTCGTTGACTACGCTGTCTATTTCGCTGTCCATTCGTCTCTGCAACGCCGCTTGCCGCTTTTGGAATCGCCGATGGGCTAGTCGCTTTTTGCCTTCGGCTTCGTTAAGTTGCATGATCCCGAGGACGATGAAGACGATACCGAAGATTGCGGCGGCGAAAATGATTCCGATGATAATGAACATCCATGCGTTGCTGATGGCCCGGCTGATTTCTGCCGAATCATCCTTCGCGACAACCTGTTGATTGATTACGGCGTCGATGTCTTCAAGCCAGTCCGAACACTTCCGGCAAATTGGAAAGTCCGTGGTCCTTGTGTCCATCCTGATAACGCGGATTCCCCGAGTCCGGGTATGGGATGCCTGAAACCATGCCCCAGGCGAACGCTGTCCGCAGCAACAGCACAGCTTCGGGAATCGAAGTCGAACGGCGTTGAACTCTGCTATCAGTATTCGCGGCGGCTCGACTTCGCCCATTGGTTCCGGGGCATCACCATCATCGTCGTCTTCAGGCATTTCGACATAGACGGGCGCAACTGGCGGCTTCGGAGGCGGAGGAGGTTTCGAGTTGGAACTGGCCTTTTTGGCGATAGGGAGTTGAAGCATCGGCGGCGGCTTGTCCGGCCCGTATTCAACCGCTTTCGGTTCAGGAAAGGTGAAGACGGCTTTGCATTTTGGGCAGCGGCCCCCGGAGCCAACCGCGTCGATGGAGTACCGCAGAATACTGCCACACTGCGGGCATGGCATCGTAGGCACACATACTCCTATGGGGAATTCAATCGGCTACCGCTGTGATCCAAGCGGCGCTGACGAATATCCTATTGCTGCTGGCGTTACTGTGGGACAGGAAGTAGAGTTAAAATAAGAAACGGGTCGGCCGAAGGGGTTGACAAACATGTCGGCCAAGCGGTCGGGGTCGGCACCGGGGTTATCGCCTTTCACCCGCCATGCCCCGACCGGCCCGACCACGAAAGGCGAACAGATGTCGGACACGTCTCCACCGCCCGGTCCATCCGAACGCGCCGGGAAATCTAAGGCCAAATCCAAAAAATCCCCACCTGAGACAACAAACTGGACAAGGAGAATCGATGAGTTAGTCTCAGGAATTCTTATTGTTCCTCCGCCGGGCCTAGACTCGGATTTGGCCAATGCATTCTCCGCAGTTGCCACTGGAATTCGGGAGTGTACCCGCATCAAGTTGTCCTCGGAGCACCTACGGGGGGATGAGGGCGGGTACCGGCTCCACGCTAAATGGTTGGCCGACGCGGCTGTTGCCGCAAAGAATGCCTACAGGGTCGTGGACATTCGCCTTCGACAGGCGGGCGGGCCGAACCCAATGCTCGACACCCTGAATGACATTCTGACAGTACAAGGTCGAACCCCTTTGGATCCGACCAGAACACCCGGCGGGCTGAACTCGATCCTCACGAAGCTCAACACGACGGGGGCTGAACTGTTCCCCAGAGTCGAAGGTCGGGGATGTATCGACCGGATGCTGACCCAGTTGGCGAAAGTGCCCCCGATTCCGCCGAAGGCAACAGAGCAGAATGGCCAGACGGGCAGCGTGTCTGAGTCTGACCGGAGGAAAAAGGGTACTGCAAAGGGCGATGCTAAATCAAAACTTGTTGCGGCCCTGACACAACACCACAAGTATTCCGAAGGCGCCTGTCTGAATATGGAAGCTGTTGGCAATAACGAACTCGCAAGACTGGCGAGGGTGGGGACCGGGACTGCTTCCGAGTTCTTCAAGACCCACTTCAAAGGACTTAACAAGTATCGGGCCTGTTGTCGGGATAGTAGCAAGCTAATCGCCTCTCTCAAACTTTTGAACGGTGAGTTCACTCCCGCGATCCTCATGAGGAATGGGCCCGCAATCGACAACTTGGAGAGTAAATAGCATTCGTTCGGAAATAGGTGTTCGATCATTCGATGCCGGATGCCGAACACCCGAAGAATTTTCTTCTCCCCGCAAATGCCTGACTTTCGAGACGTTTCCTTGCGAATGGCGGGTCGTTCGAGATCATCATTCCGAACACCCTGCCAACGGGTATGCGAGCCGCACAAAGCGGCAAGCGACCAGTTGGTTACTTGACCATGTCGACCGCTCATTCTCCGCCTTTGGCCCTTCGGCCTCGCAGCGCCGCGAAAGCGCTGGGCATCTCGACCCGGCACCTCTGGCAACTTACCAAAGACGGGCATGTTCCGTGCGTCCGCGTCGGCTCTGGCAAGCGTCAAACCGTTCTCTACCCGGTCGCGGACTTGCAGGCTTGGCTGAGCGAACGCAACAAAACCGCCAACGTGGAAGGGGGTGCCCAATGACCCCCGAGCACGCCGCGAAAGCTAAATCCTTGCAACTCGCCTTACTCACTCACTTGCTCAGGCAGCCAAACCGCACCGGATCGGTGAATGGTGCGACCAACGCCGCATATCGGCGGGAAGCCTACCGCGACGGTGGCAAGTGGGTCGGCCCATCTGTAATCGCTCTGAAGCTGGATGGCATCATCCAGTTGGTTCTTACGCCGTACGGCAAGCGAACGGCGGAAGTCTCGAATCGGATCAGTCGGAAGGGCGGATCGGTCAATAACTGGCAGATCGCAAACGAGGCTGCCGCACGGCGCAAACTGGCCCACCTCGAAAAGCAACTGAAGCAAAACCCCTACGGCTCAAAGGATCGCGGGCTGTTCGACGACCTGCCCTGAGCCATTCCCCGCACAAAACGAAAAGACCTGCGGATAACTCCACCGGTCTTTTGGAGGACTATCACTTGAGCACGCCGCAAAAGCTTCTAACAGACATTAGACCGTACGCCGAGCAAGAAGGGGGGAGCGAAATGAATTCCCGCCTCATCGCCGCGAAAGCATACGCCCAACGCGGGTGGCCCGTGCATCCCCTTCAATCCGTACTGTCCGACGGCAGATGCAGTTGCCGACATCCCGAGTGCGGGAGCATCGGCAAACATCCCCGCACACCCAGCGGACTGAAGGACGCCACCACCGACCCGGCTGTCCTTCAGCGCTGGTGGAATAGTTGGCCCGACGCCAACGTCGGCTTGGTCTGCGGGCCGACCTCGGGATTCTGGGCGCTCGGGCCGGATGGCGGCGAAGGCCTTGCCGATCTGAAGCAACTCATCGCCGACCATGGCCCGTTGCCCGCGACGCACCGCGTTCGTTCGGGTTCGGGTGGAGAGCATCTCTACTTCGAGTGGCCAGCGGATGGGATGCCGATTCCGAATCGGAAGAACCACCGAGGTCTGAAGATCGACGTTCGCGGTTGCGGCGATGGCCCCGGCTATGTCGTGGCGCCGCCGTCGGTGAACTCGAAGGGCCAGTACACGATCATCGAGAACCGCGAACTGGCCGAAGCTCCGGAGTGGCTGCTCGCCTGGGTGCGGACGAACGCAGTGCGAGTGTCCGCGTCGAAATCCCGTCCGGGTGTGATCGACCGGGCCAAGCTCTACTTGTCCAAGTGTCACCCCGCTGTCAGTGGTGAGGGAGGTCACGGCCAGACGTTCGCCGTGGCGCGGGCGCTTTGCTGGGGCTTCGACCTCTATACCGAGGCTGCCCTCGGGTTGATGAAGGATCTCTACAACCCGACGTGTGTTCCGCCGTGGTCGGATGCCGACCTCGAACACAAGGTTAAGGATGCCGACTCGAAAGACTTCGGCAAACTCCGAGGTTACTTGAACGTTGACCTCCACCCCGAGCGGGGAGGCCGACCGAACTCAGGGGATTTTGGGGACGGGTTTCGAGATGCATCGGCGAAAGCGAAGTCGAATTCAGGGGATTCTGGGGACGCTTTTCTAGGTGTGCCGGTCTGGCAACACCCATCGCCTCTTCCGGAGATGCCCCCGGTTCCCGCCTTCCCGCTGTTCGAGTTCCCGGCCAAGGTGTGCGACTACTGGGGTGCAGCGGCCCTCTCGCTGGCCGTTCCGGTGGATTACGTCGCGGTGCCCGCGTTGGCGCTCCTCGGGGCCGCCATCGGTAGAAGCCGTGCCATCGGCGTGAAACAGGGCTACATCGAAACGCCTAGCTTTTGGATGGCCGTGATCGCGCCGCCCGGTTCTGTCAAGTCGGCAAGCCTGAAGTACGCATGCACTCCACTTGCCAAGTCCGAAGCGGAGTGGATGGCCAACCACGAAGTCGCCGTCTGCTCATTCGATACCGAGATGGCTCGGTACGACGAACAGTTGAAGGCGTGGAAGAAAGCCGGTTGCGAAGGGGAACCGCCTGAGAAACCCCGTCGCCCGGTTCTCCGGCAGGCGACACTCGATAGCACCACCACCGAAGCGGCCGCCAAGGTTCTGGGCGACAATCCACGGGGTATCATCGTGGTGAAGGATGAACTCTCCGGATTCGTGCTGTCGATGAACCAATACCGTGCGGGTGGGAAAGGTGACGACAAGCAGTTCTGGCTCTCTGCTTGGGCCGGATCGACGGCCAAAATCAATCGGGCGGGAACCCACCTCGATGGCCCGCTGATAATCCCAAGCCCGTTCGTCGGCATCGCCGGGATGATGACCCCGAGTTCACTGCCGGAGTTGCGGGGGGACAATCGCAAAGGGGAAGCCACCGAGGACGGCTTTGTAGATCGGTTCCTCTTCAGCTTCCCCGATCCGTTCGAGGCGGTGGGCGAGACATGGGCCGAAGTCTCGGAGGAACTGAAGCGGGGCTACGCCGAAGTCTTCACCGAGTTGCTCGGGTTCGAGATGGTGGCAGAAGCCGAAGGGCCAGACGATGAGCGGAGTGGGCCAGTCATCGTGAAGATGGGATCGGAAGCGCGGATCGAATGGGAAGTCTTCACCCGGAGCATCGCGCAGCGGATGAACGCCCTCGACAAGTTCGAGCCGTTCCGGGGAGTGCTGAGCAAGCTGAAAGGCTACGGCGCTCGCCTTGCCATTCTGCTCTGGTGCCTTCGGCGGGTGTGCGGGGAACTGCCGACCGATTCCCCCATCGATGCGGAAACCATGAGGAAGGCCGCCAAGCTCATCGACTACTTCGAGGCCCACGGCCGCCGGTGCCTCGGATCGGGATGGACGGAGAGGAAGTACCGCATCGCGAAGCGGATGATCCGCTGGCTCACCGATGACCCGGCGAAGGTCGCGTTCAGCCGCACCGAGGCATTCCAGCAACTGAAGGATAAGCGCGACGTGACGAGCACCGATGCGTTGACGGACGTTTTCAAAGTGCTGACCGATCACGGCTACATCCGGCCGATGGATCCGACCGGCACCGGACGTCCCGGCCCGGTGCCCGAGGTGTACGCGGTCAACCCTCGCTGGAGACGAGCCCGTTAGAAAGGCGTCCCCTAAATCCCCTGAATTGTCCGTGGGACAGGGTCGGGGGACTTTTCGGATTCCGGGGACTTAAAACGATAGACGCAAAGGAAAGCGACCGGGAATTACTACCGGAGCGAATTCGCAACTTGCCGAATTGAGGTTTCAGTTGAAGTCCCGTCGATTTCGTCGGCCAGACGGTCGAGATTCTTTGCCACCTCGGAGGGGGGGTCGCTCTGAAGGATACGTTCGGCCAAATATTCTAGGTTTTCGGCTGTGCCTGTGCCGTCGATGCCCTTGGCGATTTCGCGGAGCCGTGCCACAGCGCGGGCTGGTTGTTCTCGATTTATCATCACATCGCCTTATCCGCCCGAAGGGCCGGTGCAGTGAATGGGGCAGTGAATTCCGGTTTTGGGGCAGTGAATTCGCCTTTTTGGACAGTGAATACGGTGTACAATCGCTTTGTTGGGCGAGCGCAACACTCCCCAGCCATTGCACAAAAGCCTTAGGAAATCAGGCGAATCTACTGAGTGCGAAGGACGGGACTTGAACCCGTACAGCCTTGCGGCCGCAAGAACCTAAATCTTGTGCGTCTGCCAATTCCGCCACCCTCGCAACGCTGCTAACTTATGGCATTTTCCTCAGTTCGCCAGCCTAGTAGGCACTCTCAGGGGCACCAGAAAGGGCACCGAGGGGCACCAAAACTTCGCATTGCCAGGGAGACTCCTGGCATGTCCGCACGCAACGGAAGACCGTGGTACCGCAACGAGAAAAACTCATGGTACTGCTGGATTCATGGGAAACAAACCGCTTTGGGCGTCCGTGGGGCTAGCTCGGAACGGGAAGCGATTCGAGCTTGGCACCTGCGGATGACAGGGGCACCACCTAAGCCTCAACCATGCCTACCTACGCCTCTGCCATGCCTACCCGTGCTCACTGTGAAGAGCCTAGTCGACGCCTTTCTCGCGGATGCCGAAACGCGCCTGAAAGCGGCTACCGTAAAACTCTACACGGACAACTTGAAAGTCCTCGTAGGTGAGTTCGGCACGGCGGACGCCGGCAAGATCACCCATCAACAACTCTCCCTCTGGCTCCTGAAAAGTTGGGGAAACAGCACCACCAAGGCGATCCGCATCCGATCTTGCGGCGCGTGTTTCGGCTGGGCGGTGCGCCAAGATTTGCTCGAAAAAAACCCCGTCGTCAAGGTCGCCAAGCCACGGGGTCAAAGCCGAGCCGACGCGGTCATCACGCCGGAGGAACACGGCAAGCTACTCGCGGCGGCAGCACCTTGCTTTCGTCCCGTTCTTGAAATCCTTTGGGCGACGGGATGTCGCCCGAGTGAAGCTTGTTCGATGACCGTCGAAAACTTCGATGTTGCGAACTCGGTGGTGGTGTTGAAAATTCACAAAAACGACCGGCACGGAAAACCGCGATTGATCTTCCTTACCCCCGCCGTCTGCGACCTATTGAAGATTTTGGCGGCGAAGGTGGGTGCGGGTCATCTGCTGCTCAGTCGCGGCGGCGTGGCGTGGACGGCGGCGAATGTGACGCACGCCATGTGGCGACTGCGAAAAGCGACGGGCGTCAAGAAGATCGCCTACGGCTACCGGCACACCTTCGCGACGAGGGCGCTGTCACGGGGTGTGCCCGATTCGCACGTAGCGGGACTTTTGGGGCACTCCAGCACCGCGATGGTCCACAAGCACTATTCGCACCTGACCAGCCAAGCGGACGTGCTGAGAGCGGCACTGGACAAGACGGTGTGAGTGCATTCAATCACGACAGCACTTGGAGCTTCTTTTCGAGGGCGACGACGAGAGGACGCAGTTCCGCGATTTTTTCTGAAAGAACTTTCAGTTTTTTGACGGTATTCTTCATCGCCGTGACCGCTGCCTTGCGTTCGTCGCGCTTCTTGCTCAAATTCGTGATTCCCGCCTTGCGGTAGCTATCAGTGATGCCCTTTTCATGGAGCTTGTCGGGTTTTGGTTGACGCTCCGCGAAGAGCTTGTAACGCATGCATGTGCTGTACTTGTGACCGGGACAGTTCTTTTGCAGCCACGGCTTCCACTCACCGTGCGGAACGAGAGCTTTTGCGGCAACCAGGGCTCTGCCGAGCTTCCAAACTTGCAGCGAAGTGGCTCGGCATTGGGCTTGACAATATTTGCCAAGCGATTTAAGATCCAGCTTCGACACGTCGACTGCACGCATTACAAAGTCCTCCAAAGGGTTGTGTTGTCACATCTCAGCGTGAGAGGTGGCAATCACTAGCCTTTGGTGAGGGTGTCCTCCAAAACCTCCAAATTTCCAGGATCAACGATCTCCCCCTTTGGGCTACTTTGCTATTCGCCTGTCCGTGCCCACTGCCGGATAACTTCATCGGACTTGATGGTGATGTGCGCATCCCGTTTCTGTGCGTCAATTGCGTCGTGGCGCGATTGGTGACACCCACGGCATAGACAGGCTAGATCCGACATCTTTTCGCGTCCCAGGCTCCCGTAGTGCTTGTGGTGGGCTTCGAGCGGCACGTCGTTGATGTCGCAGTCTTCGCACCGAAAGTCGGCGTGCATTTTTTTCAAAAAAGACGTGTGTTGCCAGTGGTCCGACTGCAAATACTCCCTGTAGTTAATTTTGTCCCCCTTATCGTGTGAATTTGAACCGACATATCTAGATAGTTTGATCGGTGTGAAAAATCGCTTCGGAAAATTGTTGCGGGGCGACAAAAAACGGCTTAGAGCTATTGTGCCCGAAAATCGGGCGGAAAAAAGGGGATCGGACATGGAAAAACTCTACTCAATCGGCGATATCGCGTCCGAAATCGGCTGGATCGCTCAGCGGGTGCGCTACCAAGTCCGCACCCGCATGCCGCATATAGAGGCGATCAAGATCGGTGAAAAACGAGACGTGTACACGCGGTGTCAGGTCGGGGCGATACTGCGGCTCTTGCTAGCCGAGCCGCAGGCGCAGGTGGAGGCGATTGAAAAAGCCATCGCGAAATTGTCGCTCTGAATTGAATTGAATTGAAAACGAAAATAGAGCCGCAAAATAATTGTTTTATTTTTGCGGCTCTATTTCGGGAGACTTTTTACATCGACCCGATTGACGCGGGTCGGAAAGGACAGCTATTAGTATTTATAGGCGGGTTGAGAATGTTTCGCAAGACGAGAACGAGGATCACTACGGCGTCGATACGTCGGCGCAACACCAATCCCCCATCCTCACCCACGCGATACCACTTGCGAAACGACACGGGCTGTCGGTGGTGCCTCTCGGCTACAACAAGAAGCCTCTGGTGAAGTGGAAGTGCCTGCAATCAGCGATCATGCCCACCGGGGAGTTGGCGAAGTGGGGCAACGCCGATCACCCCAAAGCACCGGGGCACCAAGCCCACTACAACTACGCCGTTATCACCGGGAGTTATTCCGGGGTGGTGGTGGTGGACGCCGACAGCGCCGATGCCGTGGGGTATGTCGAGAAGCACTTGCCGACGCCGGTTCGGGTGCGGAGCTCGAAGGGCTACCACTTCTACTACCGCCACCCCCGAAGCGGGGATATCATCCCCAACTGGCAGAACAGCACGGTGAACGGCGGCGTCTCCGGCGTCGATCTCCGGGGCGACGGCGGGTATGTGGTCGGACCCGGTTCGGTGCATTCGTCCGGCGCGGTCTACTCCGCCGAAGGGTGGGACCAGTGGGCGAAAATGCCCACCTACGATCCGACTTGGTTGGTGCCCGACGTGAAAGAAAGCAAAACGAGGATCACCCCGGAAACGTGCGCCGCCGTCGATGGCATCGAACTGGATTCGCGTCAGCATCAAGCCCGCGAATACCTTTCGACCCGACCGGGCACCACGCAGGGGCGCGGTGCCGATAACAGGTGCTTCGCAATCGCCTGCGACGTGATCCACGGCTTCGCCCTCACGCCAGACGAAGCCCTGCCCGTCTTTCAGGAGTGGGGTGAGAAGGATTCCCAGTGTGACAGCGGAGGTGCCCACTGCCCGTGGACTGAAGCCCAGCTCGTCCACAAGCTGGAAAACGCCAGTGGGACTGAGCCGAAAGGCGGCACCGCCGGGTACAAACTGAAGGTAGACCCGACTGCTCAACTCGAAGCGGCTCTAGGTGTCGAGTTCGCCGGCGATGTTGCCAAGCCGCCCGTCCCGATCTCCGCCGGGGGCGACGACGACGCGAAGAAGGCGGGGCAGTACGACCGCCTAGCCCAACGTTTCTTCAAGGCGGCGTGCGAGCGGCGGCGGTACCCGTTGTTCACCGGCGGGCAAACCTACTTCTACCAAGAGTGCAGGTACGTCCCGTGCCGGGAGATAAAAATGCGATTGCGGGAACACTTCACCAAGTCGGGTGTACCGCAATCCAACTCGGTGGTCGAAAACGTCACCCCGATTTTCCAATCGTATTGTTGGAAGGACAGTGACGCCGTGGGCGACATGCCCTTTTGGGCTGGCGACAAACCGCCTTTCAAGGATGCCAAGCACGTCATCGCCTACCGGAACGGGCTGCTCGACACCGCCAACATCGGCGGCGGGCTGATACCGCACTCGCCAAGCTGGT
Source organism: Fimbriiglobus sp. (assembly GCA_025351325.1). Classification (GTDB taxonomy): domain Bacteria; phylum Planctomycetota; class Planctomycetia; order Gemmatales; family Gemmataceae; genus JALHQU01. The sequence goes on along the minus strand of JANXWE010000326.1, from coordinate 10,833 downwards.
GTTCGGTGTCGTGTCTGCCGTTCGGCTTCGACCCGGCGGCGGAGTGCCCGCTGTGGTCGAAGTTTTTGGCAGAAGTATTCCAGGGCGACGGCGAGCGAATCGCCACCCTGCAAGAGTACGTCGGGTACTGCCTGACCGCCGACACGTCCTTGCAGAAGGCGTTGATGCTGGTCGGCAAACCGAGAAGCGGCAAGGGCACCATCCAACGCCTCATCGGGGAGCTCGCGGGCAAGGACAACAGCACCGGCTACAACCTCGATTCGCTCACCACGGATTTTGGCATGGCGGGTTTGGTCAACAAGTCGGTTGCACTCGTCGGCGAAGTGGAGATCAACGCCAGAGACGCCAAGCGCATTTTGGAGAGGTGGAAATCAATCATCGGCGAAGACGTTCAGAAAGTCGAGAGGAAGTATCTCGACGCGATCAGTTGCCGCTTGCCGACCCGCTTCGTGGTGGCGGCAAACGGCTTGCCGAGGTTCATGGACGCAAGCGGCGCGATGGCAAACCGCTTGCTGTGGCTGCCGTTCGACGTGTCGTTCTTCGGGAAAGAAGATACCGACCTCGAAGGCAAATTGGTTGCCGAGCTACCGGGCATCGCCAATTGGGGGATTGACGGGTTGAAGCGGCTGAGGGCGAACAAGGGCAAGTTCACCGTCGGGAAGGCATCGAAAAAGATCGAACTGAAATACCAGTGCGAAACGTCGCCCGTGGCGGCTTGGTTGGACGCCTGCTGCGACATCGACTTCAAGGGGACTGTCGCCCGTGACGCCGCGTACGCTTCGTACTGCGGATGGTGCGACGATGTGGAAAATGAAGCGTCAACCAATGTTTGGTTCGCCAGAGATTTACGAACCCAAGTGCCGCACCTTTCGGACGGAAAAGTGTGCGGCATCCGGGTCTACAAAGGGCTGGCGCTGAAGTGATACGCTGTAGAGCCGGGACAGGTAAACTGATTTTACCTGTCCCGGCGCGGCTCGGCTCAGTATCACTGGTCGTATCCGGCGCGAATAAACCGGTCCTCGGTCACCGCCCTAGCCGATTCCTTGCTGCATCCATTCTGGAGTCCGTCACTCCACTCGCATGAACTCGCCCACCTGCGATTTTTGTAAGCCGACTGTCTAAATTCATTGATTATAATCGTCGTCATATAATTAAAACAACCTCGATGCGGGTCGAACTTGTGCTTTTTTTGGAAGATCTTCAACAATGCGCACTGGACGGCGTCGTCGGGGTCCAGCTGTCGGCAATATCTGTTGCGGCAACCCCTGGCGATACTCCCCACCACTTCGATCAGCCGCACCGGCATCAAGCTGGTGTCGTGCCACTCCGCGATCAACGTGCTCAACTCTGTATTCTTAACATACATATTCCCCCCTCGGTTTGCGATACATCTATATAGTCAAAATATTGGCGGTGCAAAATCGAAATCTCTCACGCTGAGAGCTAAATAAGACATGCCCATCGAGAACACCATCTACAGTCGCCTGACATCCACGACCGCCCTGACGAGCGCCGTCGGGAGCCGCATCTACCCGACGATCCCCGCCGAGAATCTGCCGGCACTCCCTTTCGCAGTCTACCGAATCACGGACACCGAGCCTCAGCTCACCACGCAGGGCGTCAGCTCACTCACCAAGTACACGCTGGAGGTCGACAGCTACGCGACCACTGTGGCGGTTCAGGCGGCGGTTCAGGCGGCGGTGCGGGCGGCGCTGCACGGCTACCGAAGTGCGGGCATCCAGGGCAGCTTCCTAACCGGGCAATCCACCGAAGAAATCGTGGAGGGGTTCCACACCAAACAATCGTTCACGATCTGGGGCGATAATTGACCCGTCGGCACTATATAAAAAGTTGGCGGAACAAATAAAGCCCCCCCCGCCGCCCAGCCGCACCGACCCAATAACTTTATTCGGACGGTGGTTAGACCTACTCGGCTCAAGCGTCGAATTAACTATTGGGTTTCAAACTCCAAGGAGTCAACATCGGAACAAGAGGTCCGCAGCCAAAACTGAAACTGCGATCCAACGCGATAGACGACCTCACGCCGCCGCTTTGGTTGAAGGCTGAGGCGAAAGCCTATTGGTCAACACACTGTCAGCAGCTTCAATCAAATCAACTTCTCACGCGCGAAACATCCGAGAGCTTTTCGATTCACTGCGACCTGTGGGGCAGACTCTGCGAGATGCGGGAAGCCCCAACAACAAGAGCCTACCTCGATCTCCACAAGGCGTTCGTCACCTCTTGTAAATTCTTCCGCTTGATCCCATCCGAAAAGCCGAACGTGAAGGAAAATCGCTTCGCGGACTTCACCGAGATCGATCTATGAGTGATTACCCGCCACAGGCACCCCGACTGAAGCTCCACAAGCCTGAGAGTACCCGACGACCCAACCGAGAGCATTACGGAGCAAGGCATCAACGCCTACGGCGAATGAAGCTGGAAGCCCAGCCGCTTTGTGAGGTCGAAGGCGAAGGCTGCACGGGCTGGGCTTCCGAAGCACATCATTTAATTTATCCGGCGGTTGAAATCGAACACTACCTTTCCGTGTGTTCCCACTGCCACGATCACCACGTCCACCCGAAGAAACTCTCAGGCTGAGTGCTAGATAGTGTGTGTTAATACGATCCAAAAGTGACGAGCAATTCCTAGCCGACGGCGGAACGTGGGACGAAGCCGCCGGTCAAAAAGTCATTTCTTTTATTGAAACTTACTTGCTTCTCGAAGACGGTCGACCTTTCGTACTCTTGCCTTGGATGCGTGACGTTATCCGCAGTTGGTATTGCTGGATCACGCCAACCGGACAGCGACGAACCAAAATCGGCTTGCTGACATGCGGTCGCAAAAACGCTAAGTCGTGCCTCACTTACGGCTTGACCGCTTACCATCTGATCGCCGACGGCGTTCAAAGTCCGGCGTGTGCGAGTTGCGCCGTCAACAAAGAACAGGCGGCTCAGATTTTCGACTGGTTCAAATTCTCCATCGAAAATAATGCGAAGTTGAGCAAAGCCCTCCACGTCGTCGCCAGCAAAAAGACGATTTTATACCCGGCTAAAAACGGCAGATACAGAAGCCTTGCCAGCGATACCAAGGGCGGCAATTTCGGGCACGGATTCACATTCCTGTGCCACGACGAGCTCGCCTTTCACTCCAAGGACGACCTCTACACGATCTTGAAAAACAGCACCGACGCAAGGCAAGGTTTGCAGATCATCACCAGTACCGCCGGATTTTCAAAAAACGGCGTTTTTTATAAGTTGGTGGATTATTCACGCAAGGTCCTGTCGGGCGAGATCATCGACACGACCTTTCAACCTTGGATCTTTGAAGTCCCAGAGGGCGAAGAGGACGTTGAGGCATCATGGATCAAGGCGAATCCGAGCATCGGAATTTGCCAGAGTGTCGAAGACTTCAAAAACCAGTGGAACCGTGAGAAGCGCGAAGCCACGACTCGGCACGCCTTCGCGGTCTTGAAGTTCAACCAGAACAAGGACACTGAAAATGTCTGGATCAACGTCGACGATTGGGATGCGTGCCGAGCCGCACTGCCGCCGCTCGATGGACGGGATTGCGTCTTGGCGTGCGACGTCGGGGCGGTGAGAGACCTGACGGCGATCTCCGCCGTGTTCCCGCTGCCCAACAACCAATTCGCCATCAAATCGTGGGGCTGGGTGCCCGAAGGCGCGTTGAAAACCAGGGACGGCACGAATACGGCGATCTATCGCGCCTTCGCCAAAGAGGGATCACTCACGATCACCCCCGGCACCGCGACGGACCTCGAAACGATCATCGCGTTTTTCGACGAGCTGCGAAAGATTTACACCGTGAAAAATGTGGTCTTCGACCGTTGGCAGAGCTTGTCGCTCGCCAACCATTGCGCGAAGCAAGGCTTGGACGTTTACAACTTCCCGCAAACGAACAGCTACTTCAACGCATCATGTATCGAACTCGAAAAGCTCGTCAACAACAAGCAGTTGAAGCACGACGGCAACGCCCTGATGAGGTGGCAGATCGGGCACACGTATTTGGAAAGAGACGGCAAGGGATACGTCAAGCCAATCACGAACCGCCCCGAAAACAAAAAGGACAACCTCATTGCAACATTGATGGCATTAAGTCAAGCCATCCACCTTCAGGGCAAAGCCAAACCGAGCGTCTATGAGGGGCGGAGAATATTTTCCGTGTGACGGCTAAATAGGGCATATGAATTTCATCCAGCGGCTGTTCGCCAAAAAGCCGAAAACCAGAGACATCACGGCGACGAGCTTCGACGGCTTGTTCGCGGCACCCGTCTTGTCCGGCGTCGCCGTCAACGAGTCGTCCGCACTCGCCCTCAGCACACTCTGGAGAGCCGCCAGGGTCGTCAGCGAAGCCATCGGCACGATGCCACTGAAGGTCTACGAAAACACGACAGACGGCAGAATCGAAGCCAGAAACACCGACTATTGGGCGCTGCTCCACGACGAGCCGAACCCCGAACAAAGCACGGTCGATTTCCTCACTCAAATGATGTGGTGGGCGGTCCTGTACGGCAACGCCTACGCGGAGATTGTGCGGGACGGCGCGGGAAGAGTCACGCACCTTTATCCCATCCCGCCCAACGTCGTGACGCCGGGGCGGAATGAAAGCGGACAGCTCGTCTACGAAATCAACACCAAGAGCGGCACCATCGTCCTAGCCGGCAGCGAAGTCCTCACGATCCGCGGTCCGAGCCCGGACGGCACCCAAGGCTATCGACTGGTGCAAACCGCCAGAGAATCGTTCGGGTTGAGTTTGGCACTGGATCGCTTCGGCAGTTCCTACTTCGGCAATTCCTGCCTAGTAGGCGGCGTCATCCGGGCGACGGGTGCCCTGAGCGACACCGCCCGCGAGAACATCCGATCCGGTTGGGTCACGACATACGGCGGCGTCGACAACGCTTTCAAAATTCCCGTCCTCGAAGAGGGGCTGGACTTCCAACCGTTTGAATTGTCCAACGAATCGGGTCAATTCGTCCAATCTCGACAGCACCAAATTTACGAAATCTGCCGCTGGGTCGGGGTCGATCCGATCTTCGTTTTTGAATACGGGCGCGCGACGTGGAACAACGCCGAAGCCCAGACCCGAAACTTCCTCCAATTCAGCCTGAACCCTTGGTTGAGAAAGCTGGAGTGCGAGATTTCGCGCAAGGTGATTTCACCGGCGGATAAAGGGCGCATCTACGCCGAATTCGTCCGCGAAGCAATCATCCAGATGGACACGAAGACTCAGCACGACGTGTGGGCAATCGGCGTCGATAAAGGTTGGTACTCAAAAGACGAAGTTAGGAAGTGGCTCAATTTGCCCAGGATAAAGGAGGGTGCATGATGGAAATTCGCAGCATCAACAGCAAGATCACGAACGAGGGCAACACGCTCACCGGCTACGCCGCATTGTACGACTCGCCGTCGCATGTTCTCAGCGAACGCGGCAGGAAATTCGTGGAAGTCATTGCCGCGAAAGCATTCGACCGCACCCTACAAGCCAACCCCGACATCACGGCACACTGGACCCACAACGAGGACGCGCGCCCGCCGCTGGGACGGACCGCCGCCGGAACCCTGAAACTCTGGAGCGACGCCGTGGGACTCCGCTTCGCACTCGATTTGCCATCTTGGGCAAGCGACATCAAGGAAGCCGTCAGTCGCGGCGACGTGAACGGCATGAGCTTTCAGTTCCACAACGAGAAAGACAGTTGGACCCAGAAGAACAACGTCAACTACCGCACCCTCCACGACCTCGACCTCAGCCACATCGCGGTCGTGACCCGTCCGGCTTACCCGAACGCGTACGCCGAATTGCGGAGCAAGATCGAGCCGCCCGACGGGCGCAAAAACTTTAATTCTTCGCCGTCGGTCGCGGCGGTGGAATTTATGATCCGCAGCGCACTAAATACGAATACCAACAAGGAGAAGTATGAGTCAAATTAACGAGTTGAAAGAATCGCGAGCCAAGATTTTGAGTGAAGCCAAGGGTGTCATCGCCAAGGCGAAGGACGAAACCCGCGATCTCACCGCCGAAGAATCCAACAAGGTCGATTCGATCTACGCCGACTTCGACAAGCTGGGCGAAAGAATCAACACCCTCGAAAAGACCAGCAAGCTGGAGCGGGCGGAAGGCGAACTCCGCCAAGCCGTCCGCAAGACGAGCCCCAACGCGATGCCGAGCACCAAGGCGAGCGTCGGCGATGCGATGCGGAACTGGTTCTTGATGGGCAGCGACAGATACAAGCCGAGCCTGGACGCCATCGACAACGCCGCCAGAAGCGACATCAACCTCGGCAGCAACAAAGCCACCATCCGCGCCCTGACGAAGACGGGCAACACCGATCTCGTCGCGTGGCGCGAGTTCTTCGACGGCTTCGAGCGCTACTTGAAATACTACGGTTCCGCCGTCAACGCCGTGACCGAGTTCGCCACCGACACCGGCGTCGACATGCCCATTCCCGTCTTCGACGACACGAACAACACGGGTCGCTGGCTGGGCGAAACCACTGCGGCGACGAGTACCGACCCGGTGACAAGCGGCGTCGTATTGAAAGCCTGGAAGGCGTCGAGCGACGAAGTTTCCGTTAGCGTTGAAATGCTTCAGGATTCGCAAACGGCACTGGAACTGCTTCTGCCGATGCTCTTGGGTGAACGCATCGGACGCCTGCAAAATGCGGCGGTGACGAACGGCGACGGCACCGCGAAGCCGAGGGGCATCCTGTTGGACGCCGCCGCTTCAACAATCGTATCCACGGGTTCCGGTGCCGTTCCGACCGTCACCATCGATCACCTGTTGGACCTCAAATACTCGGTCGATCCGGCGTACCGCAACGCACCGGCGGCGAAGCGCGGGTTCATGTTCCACGACAAATTTTTGGCTCAGATCCGCAAGGCGAAGGACAGCTCCAACCGCTATTTCGCCGACCCGTTCCAAGCCGGACCGGGAACCCTCGACGGCGAAAATATTTTCGTCAACGCCGACGTGCCAAGCACCGGCGTCAACGCGAAAATCGCCTGCTACGGGGACTTTTCCCGCTACTTGCTGCGGCGCGTCTCGGACGTGCAATTCCTCCGCTTGGATGAGATTCGGGCAAGGGAAGGCATGGTGGTGTTCATGGCGTTCAGTCGCTTGGACGGTCGATTGCTCAACCCGAGCGCCGTCAAAACTTTGGCGGCACCGGCTGTGTAAACGAAAAGAAATCGAAAGAACCCCGGAGAGAAATCGACGGGGTTTTTTCGTCGGATGACGGCTAAATAACGGTATATGAGCACCGTAACAACAAGTGAACTGAAATTGCACCTGCGGATCAACACGACCGCCGAAGACGCCTTGCTCCAAGAGTTCGTCGACGCGTCGGAAGACGCCTTCAAAGCTCTCACGCTGAGAACATTGGACGCCAACGTCACGACCGGATTTCCGGGCGGTATCCCGGCTTCAATAAGACTCGCCGTCAAGCTCTTGGCGGGTCATTACTACCGCGTCCGCGAAGCTTACGGCGAACAGACCATCGAAGAAATGCCGTTCGGGTTCGTCAGCATTTGTCGAAGGTACAGCACCAAATATGTCTCGCCGGGGGCTTCGTGAACAATTTTTGTTGTGATGGTTGTTGAATGCGTCGGGATTCACCCGATGTGATGCTGATAAATTGGGGGTGATTTGATGCCGAACGCGGGAACCTACTCCGATGCCGTGGTGCGGCTCGTTTGCACCCGCGTCAAGTCCGCCGACAACGGTCAAGAGGTCGAGACGTTCGCGGACGGGGCGTCGCTCTGGACGCGCATCGAAATCGAAAGCGGGCGAAGGCAGGAAGACTACGGCGCGGAGCAAACGGGCGTTCAAGCCACGATCCGCGTCCGCAATTTCCCAGCCCTCACGGCACTGGATCGCTTCCGAGACGGGGACGGGCAAATTTACATCATCGAAACCATCCGACCCGGCGACGACGAGTGGATTTGCGATTGCCACGCCTACGACGCACTGGAGATTTGAACATGTTCGACGGAAAACTACTGCTGGAACTTTTGAAGTTTGCGAAGGACCATCCCGAACTCGTCAGGTTGATTTTGGAATTGATCCGCAAGGGGGACGAGTGATCGGCGGGGACGTGACCCTAAGCCTCACGGGCATCAAGTATCTACGCGGCGGCAAGATGAACATCGCCATCAGAAAGTCGATCAACAAAGCCGCTTCGCCGGTCAAGCAAACCCTGCAGTCGGCGGCACCGAAGGCATCCGGGGCGTTGGCGAAAAGTATAAAAATCAAGTCCAAATACTACGCCGCCACGCAGACTTGGGCGGCGATTGTCGGTCCGTCCAGAGCCAAAAAGAAGCCGCCCAAGCCGAGGAAATCCAACCGGGGACGCAAGCCGAAGCCCCGGAAGCCGTTCAGCCCGACGCGGTACGCCGCGCAGCTCGAATACGGCACCAAGAAGATGAAGGCTCACCCGTGGTTGCGACCCACGCTCAACTCCACCAAGGGCATTTATCAATCGATTTTGAGCAGTGAATTGAGGAAACAAATCTCGCTGATCCTCCCCTAAATAGGGACACAGACATCGACAAAGCGAGGTAGACATGGGCGGCATCATCGGTTGGACGACGAAATTGGAATACAGCGGCGTCCCCGCGACGACGTATACGGCGATCTCGGAGACGGTCATGATCCAAGCTCCGGGGCAGGAAGTCAGCAAAATCGAAACGACCCACTTGGGCGTCGTCAACGGCGTGCGGACCTACTCCCCAGGTCTAAAAGATCCGGCGACTGTGTCCATCGAGTGCAACTATTCGAAGGCGACGCGGGCGTTGGTCGAAACTTTGATCGGCGTCGCCAAGACGTGGAAGATCACGGCACCGGACGAGGACGGCATCGGTGTCGATACGCCGCCCACCCACACCTTCGTGGGCTTCATCAGCAAGGTCGATCCGGTCGATTTCAAGCCCGACGAAATCGTCAAATTGAAGTTCGACCTCCAGCTCAGCGGGGCGGTGGCAATTGCTTAACTTCTGCAAACCCGCCTTCGAAATCGTCGAAGTCGAATCGCAAACTCTTTTCGTCCACCCGCTCACCGCCGGACAGTACGCCAAGCTCCTGTCCGGGATGGAAGAACTCCGCAAATCGAACGAAGCGTGGATGGCGGACTTCGAGCTGCTGGCATTGAGCTGCAGGGACAAGGACGGCAAGGCGATCTTCAATACGATTCAAGAGGCGATGGAAATCCCGCCCCAGATCGCGGCGAAGTTGCTACCCGTGTGCCTCAGGGTCAACGGCATGGGGGACGCGGACGAAAAAAAAGCGAACTGAAAAACGACCCGGCACGCCTCATGCTCTTTCGCCTCTCCCTGGCTTGGGGCGTGCCGGTTTCGACCCTCCAAGAACAACTCTCCGCCCGAGAACTGACCGACTACCAAGCCTACTACTCAATCGAGCCGTGGGGCTGCTTGCCCGCCGACATCCGCACCGCCATCGTCGCCCACACGACGGCTTCTTGCTTCAGCAAAAACACGCTGAACTTCGCCGACTTCGTGCCCAAATGGGAGCCGGAAAAGCCGATGGATTACGCCGAAGGAAGCCGGGCTTTTTCTGACCTGTTCCATGGTAAATAAGGTATGGGCAACAGTCTCGGCACGGCATCACTCCAACTGACCGCGAACGACTCGCAACTCACGAACACCCTGGGCAAAACCGAGGGCGCCGTGAAGGGCTGGGGTTCGCGCGTCGGGTCGACTTTGAAATCGGGACTCAAGGGCGCCGTCGTCGGGGGCTTCGCCGGTGTCGCCGCGAAAGGTGTCGGCGCACTGGGCGGACTCATTTCCGAACCCTTCGACCGGTTGAAGGACATCTCCAAACAGGGCGACATCGCAAGCGCGTTCGGCGTCACCGTCGAAGGGTTCACGGGCATCGCCGGAGTCGCCAAATCGGCGGGGTCGGACGTTCGAGATTTTACCGAAGGCTTGGCGACGCTGAGCGGAAAAGCGATGGACGCCGCCAGTGGCAAGGGCGAAGAAACCCAAGCGATTTTCCAAAAATTGGGCGTCGACGCGCAAGCCTTTTCACAACTCAACGTCGAAGAGCAATTTTACGGGCTTTTTGAAGCCTTGAACAAAGTCGAAAATCCGGCGACCCGCGTCAACCTCTTGCTCAAAGCGGTGGGTGAAGACACGGGTAAAAACTTGATTTCGGTTTTGGGCAAGTCCACGTCGGAACTCAAAGCCCAAGCCGCCGGGTTCGCCATCACCACGGCTGAAATGGCGAACGCCAAGCTCGCCCACGAATCGATCACCAAAGCCCAAGCCGTTCTCGGCAAGGCGGCGGATCAACTGATTATCGCGCTGGCACCCGTGGGCGAGTTTTTGGCGGACCGGATTCCGGCTGCCGTCGAAGCGTGCAAGGGGGCGGTCCAAGGGTTCGCCCCGCCCGTTTTGGGCGTCATGCGCAACGTCGTCGTGGGCGTCGGCTACTTGGCGGACGCCTGGGCAGCCGCGACGAGCGTCGTCAAAATCGCCGTCGCCGGGTGGATCGGCATCTTCGGCATCTTGGTCGAAAAGCTCGGCGACTTGCTGGCACTCGCGGACAAACTCCCGGAGTCCATGCAGATACCGGGAATCAAAGAAGCCGCCGCCGACATGCGGAGCTTCGGCAAGGACACCTTCAACGTCGGCGGCGAAGTCTTCAAGGACGGGCTGAACGGCTTGCAGACGTGGGGGGACCGAGCCAGGGACTACGGGGTTTGGTTCGACGGGTTGATGGCGGACCGCGAGAAAAGGTTGGACGCCCAGATCAAGAAACTGCAGCCCGTCAAAGGACTGAACCCGACGGCGGGCGGCACCTCGG
>JANXWE010000316.1 GCA_025351325.1 Fimbriiglobus sp. | reverse complement strand
AAATCCCAGGGGTCGGTGAGTTCGAGTTTGTCATTGCGACCGCGTGCCAGTCGGGATTTCTGACCACCCGTGAGCGCCTCGCCGGTATCTTTTAGTCCGAGTGGTTTGCAAATTCGATCCCGAACCAGTGCGTCGTAACTGTCGGCTTTCGCGGTGGTTGCCAAAGCGTGCCCGAGGAGACCGACCGCCAGATTCGAGTACTCATACTTCTCGCCCGGTTCCCGATTCGGTTTCAATTCCTTGGTCAAGCGGGCCAATTTGGTGCGTGTGTAATCGGCGTACGGGTTCTCTTTGTTTTTGGCAGTCAACCCGATCAACGGTGGTTGCACGGTCAACCCACTCCGGTGCGTGGCTAGTTGCAACAGGGTGATGGGCACATCAGATTTCGACTGAATTTGCAGATCGGCGGGAAGGTGTGTGTTCGCGAAATCGTCGAGGGCTACTTCTTTTCGTGCCACCGCGTCGGCCAAGAGAACACCGGTGAAAACCTTGGTAATCGAGCCGATTTCGAAGAGCGTCCGACCGTCGGGGACAACCTCGCCCGCCGGAGTGACGACCTTGCCGTACCCGAATATTTGAGGTTTCCCATCGACCCAGATGCCGACCACCAACCCGACTGTCGGTTTGTCCTTAGTCAACGGTTCGACCAACGGATCGACGATGGTTTTGAAGTCGCCGACCGGTTCAGCACCGGCCGTGAGTAGACCGAACAGCAGTGCGAACCCGACCATGCGTCACCCGATCTTTTTCGCGGCCTTCACGACGGCTTCCACGGTGAAACCGAAGTACGGTAACAAATCTTTGAGCGGGGCCGAGGCGCCGAAACCATGCATGCCAATGATTGACCCTTGCAAACCAGCGTAGCGCTCCCAACCGAAGACGCTGCCCATTTCCACGGTCACGCGGTTGGTGACAGTCGGTGGCAAAATGGAATCGCGATACTCTTTCGGCTGGCGCTCGAACAGTTCCCACGACGGCATGCTGACGATGCGAACCTTCTTGCCTTCGGCCGTCAGCTTCTCGCCGGCTTCAATGCAGAGCTGCACTTCCGAACCGGTGCCGATCAAGATGACGTCCGGTGTTCCGGTGCAATCGAGCAGCACATAGGCACCCTTGGCAGTGCCGCTGGCAGGGCCGTACTCGGTGCGATCCAACGTCGGCAGGTTCTGGCGGGACAGTGCCAAAATCACGGGGTGTTCCGTCTCAGAGAAGGCCACACGGTAGGCTTCGCTCACTTCATTGGCATCACCAGGGCGGATCACAATCACCCCCGGAATGGCCCGGAGCGAGGCGATCTGTTCGATGGGCTGATGCGTCGGGCCGTCTTCGCCCACGCCGATGCTGTCGTGCGTAAAGATGTACAGCACCGGCACTTCGATGATCGCCCCGAGGCGGATCGCCGGCCGGCCGTAATCGCTGAAGATCAAGAAGCCGGCGGCGAAGGCCCGCAACCCGTGCAGGGCCATGCCGTTGCAGATGGCTCCCATGGCGTGCTCGCGGACGCCGAAGTTGATGTTCCGACCGGCCGGGGTCGCCGCTTGGAAATCACCGGCGTTGTCGAAGGTCAATCGGCTCTTGTTCGACTTCGCCAAGTCGGCCGAACCACCGACCATCCACGGGATCACCTTGGCCAAAGCGTTCAACACCTTGCCGGAGCTATCGCGGCTGGCCATTCCCTTGGCGTCCGCAGGGAAGGTCGGAATCGCTTGGTTCCAACCGGCGGGAAGTGTACCGTCGAAGATTTCCCCGACCAGTTTGGCTTCGTTCGGGAAAGCGGCTAAGTACTTGGCGAAGAGCGCATTCCACTCGGCGTGCTTGAGTGCCCCGCGGGTGCCGAAGTGCTGTCGGAAGTGGGCCAGCACTTGCGGCGGGACGAGGAACTTCGCGTCTTCGGGCCAGCCGTAGAACTTCTTCGCAGCGACGATTTCAGCGTCACCGAGCGGCTCGCCGTGGGCGTTTTCAGTGTTCTGTTTGTGCGGCGCACCGTAGCCAATAATTCCTTTTACCAACACGATGGTAGGCTTGTCGGTCGTCAGCAAGAATTGATCGAGCATTGACGCCAACGAGACCATGTCGGTGCCGTCAGCCACGCGCAGCACATTCCAATCGTAGGCGGCGAAACGCATGGCGACGTTCTCGGTGAACGCCAGCGAGGTGCGGCCATCAATGGTGATTTCGTTGTCGTCGTAGAGCAAACAGAGATTGTTGAGCTTCAAGTGGCCGGCGAGCGAACACGCTTCCGATGCGATTCCTTCCATCAAGCAGCCATCGCCGCAGATGGTGTAAATCTTGTGATCGAACAGATTCTCGAAGCCCGGCTTGGCGTATGTTGCGGCGATCCACTTCTGGGCGATGGCCATGCCGACGGCGTTGCCGATGCCCTGCCCGAGTGGGCCGGTTGTCGTCTCGACGCCGCTGGTGAGGTGGTGTTCCGGGTGGCCGGGCGTCACGCCGTCGAGTTGGCGAAACTTCTTGATTTCGTCGAGGGTGACCGGCTTGCGCTGCCCGTCGCCCTGCACGCCGGTGAGGTGCAGCATGCTGTAGAGCAGCATCGACGCGTGGCCATTCGAGAGCACGAACCGATCGCGGTTGGGCCAGAGCGGCGCGGCCGGATCGTAGTTGAGATAGTTCTGCCAGACGGTGTAAGCGACGGGAGCCAAGCCCATCGGGGCACCGGGGTGACCGGAGTTCGCCTGCTGCACCGCGTCCATACTGAGGGTACGAATGGTGTTGACGCAAAGGAGGTCAAGGTCGGCTTCGGAGGCGTGATCCGCCATGGTTGGCTCGTAGGGAGAATCGAGTGGGACTGTACTTGAGAAAGGATACGAGCAAGGGAAACGCGGGCAACCGGGGAAGGAGTTTTGGATTTTGCGCGGGCACAATTTTGAGGTCAATCCAGGGATCGATCATGCTCGCCAAGATGTGTACTGGAACAAAACTTCCAAAAAATCCGCAGAAAAGGCTTGGAAAGCGTCGGGTTTTCGCATATTTGAGTGGGTGGCGCGTTAAACTCCCTAGAATTCCTTGTTTTTATTCGCGCCCGTTCGAGTTTCTCCTTGGAATTCAGGGCGATGGCCCTCTAAGCTGTGGGGGTGTGTTGCCCCTCGGCGAACTTCGGTCGGTACACCACTTTTGGAGATGCATCATGGCGAAGGCACCGGCGAAAGCCCCCGCGAAGAAGGCGATGACGAAATCGGGCATGATCACCGATCTGTCCGAAACGACGGAACTCAGCAAGGCCGACGTGACGAAAGTCGTCACCGCCCTGACCGAGCTGATCGAGAAGGAACTCAAGAAGGGCGCCAAGCAGTTCACCTTGCCCGGCATCGTGCGCTTCGGCGTCAAGCACGTCAAAGCCGTCAAGGGCGGCGTGAAGAAGACCATGCCCGCGACCGGCTTGGAGTACGTCACCAAGGACAAACCCGCCTACAGTAAGGTCACCGTGCGTCCGGCGAAGTCCCTGAAGGACGCCTTGAAGTAAGTCGAAGGTTGGTCAACTTGAAGATTGTCGTCATCGGCGGTGGCATCAGCGGTTTGTCGGCGGCGTTCCGCATCCGACAAACCTTGCCCACGGCCACCATCTGTCTGCTCGAAGCGGACAGCCGCGTCGGTGGGAAGATCAACACCGACCACCGTGAAGGCTTCACGCTCGAAGGTGGCCCGAATGGCTTCCTCGACGCAAAACTGTCGACGATTCAACTCTGCCGCGATCTCGGCCTCGGGGAGCAACTTCTCGCTGCCAGCGAAGGTTCGCGCAAGAATCGCTACCTATTTTTGAAGGGTGAACTCCAACGTCTGCCTGGCGATCCGTTCGGATTACTCCGCACACCACTGCTGACAATTCCAGGAAAGCTGGCGATGCTGGCGGAGCCATTCCGGCGCAAGCGCGGCGGACTGCCCGACGAAGAATCGGTGGCGGAATTCGCGCGCCGACGTTTTGGCCGTGAAGCCGCCGATATTTTTGTCGACGCCCTCGTCACTGGGATTCACGCCGGCGATCCCGAGAAATTGAGCGTGCGGGCCGCATTTCCACGGTTGCCAAAAATGGAAGCGGAAGCTGGTAGCGTCTTCCGTGGTTTCTTGCGCTCCGCCAAACTCAAAAAAATTGCGGCGCAAGCCCGTGGTGAGAAACCGAGTCCCAACCGAATGTGGTCATTTACCGGTGGCCTTGGAGTGCTGACGGACGCCCTGCGTCAATCGCTCGGAAGCATTGTGAAAACGGGAGTGAGCGTCCGACGGATCGAACGCGCGGCATTGGGCTACACGGTATTTGGCGAAGGTACCGATTCCTGGCCGGCCGATGTCGTGGTACACACGGCGCCCGCTTCGGCTCAAGCGGTATCGTTGCACCAACTCGACCCGTTGTTGGCGACCGAACTTGCCAGCGTGAAGTACACCCCGGTGAATGTGGTGCTGTTGGGCTATCGCACCGAAGATGCCCCGCTGACCCCAGATGGCTTTGGCTACATCGCCCCG
>JANXWE010000250.1 GCA_025351325.1 Fimbriiglobus sp. | reverse complement strand
CCTGCATAAGCCTCAGTGACCAACGCCGCGAACGGCAAGCCGTTCAGCGTGTCATCCGGCACGATCATCAGATGCGTGACGCCTTGCAGGGCAGGTTCCGCAGAAGCCATGATGCGCCGGTAGAGTTGATTGGCTTGTGCGACCGGATATACGCGAACCACCGTGCGGCCGGCATCATCGCCGGTGGGGTAGTCGAGTTGCTCGCGCAAGCGCTTGATGATCGAGCCGAGCTCGTTGCGCCCGATGTCGAGGCTGAGCAAAGCCGCCCTGTCGTTGCGCACGACAATGAGATAGCTCGCATTGTCGTCCACCAACGACCACCCCGACACCCTCGCGTCCATGAGCAGCCTCGCCGAGGGCTACCGGGCCGCCGGGAGGGTGGACAAGGCGTTGCCGCTGCTGGAAGAGACGCTCAAGCTGAAGACCGCCAAGCTGGGGGCCGACCACCCCGACACCCTCACGTCCATGAACAACCTCGCGACGGGCTACTGGTCGCTGAAGCGGTTGGACAAGTCGGTTCCCTTGTTCGAGGCGTTGCTCCCGCTCCATGGGAAGAAGCTCGGCCGCGACCACCCGGACACGCTGATTACGGTGGCCAACCTGGGGGTGAACTACAAGGACGCCGGGCGGGTGGCGGAGGCGCTCCCGCTGCTGGAGGAGGCGTACCGGGCGTCGGGGAAGCACCCCGCCCTCCGCTGGGTCGGGACGCCGCTGCTCGACGCCTACGCCAGGGCCGGCAAGCCCGCCGAGGCGGCGAAACTCCTCGGCGACCTGCTCGCCGACGCCCGCAAGACCCTGCCGAAGGACGGCCCGCAACTGGCCGGGCTCCTGGCGCAGTTCGGCCTCACGCTGTCGGAGATGAAGGGATTCGCCGCGGCCGAGCCGCTCCTCCGCGAGTGCCTGGCCATCCGCGAGAAGAAGGAGCCGGACGACTGGCGGACGTTCAACACGCAGTCGATGCTCGGCGGGGCGCTGCTGGGGCAGAAGAAGCCCGCCGACGCCGAGCCGCTGCTCCTCAAGGGCTACGAAGGGATGAAGGCCCGCGAAAAGCTCATCCCACCGCAGGGCAGTACTCGCCTCCCCGAAGCCATCGACCGGCTTGTCGAGCTCTACACGGCCATCAACAAACCCGATGAAGTCAAGAAATGGCGCGCCGAACGGGCCAAATACACCGAAGTGGCCCCGCCACCACGCTTGGCCAAGTGATCGTTCCCAATCAGTCCACGCGGGAGGTCATTTCCCCCCTTCGACGTAAGTCCTTGCTTGGCATGCACTGTCCAGAAAGAAATGGACACGCGCGACGGGGAGAAACCGCCTACCAGACCCGGCTAATGATACACTTCAAGTAGCCCGATTCTCGGCAGGCGATGTTCACCGGGTGGTCGGAGGCCGGGCCACGCCGTTCGAGTAGTTGCACATCACGCTTTTCGTCGACGGCGGTCAGGGCAATCACGCTTTCCAACATGTCCATGGTGATGAGACCCGAGCAGCAAAACGACACCAGCACGCCATCGCGATCCAGCAAATTCATAGCGAGCTTGTGCAAGCGCCGGTAGCCCTTCATCGCCTGTTCCAACGAAGCACGATCACGGGCAAACTTCGGCGGATCGAGGACGATCACATCGAACTTTCGCTTTTCCGCGATCAGCTGGGTCATGCGGTCGAACACGTCGGCCTGCACGAATTCCATCTGCGTCAGACCGTTGAGTTCCGCATTGCGGCGGCCCAGGTTGATCGCCGTTTCCGAAGCATCCACCGATTCCACCGACGTGGCACCCGCGTGCGCCGCGTAGACCCCGAAACTACCGGAATAACAGAAGGCATCGAGCACACGTTTGCCGGCAGAAAGTTTGGCGACGGCGGCCCGGTTCTCCCGTTGATCGAGGTAGAATCCGGTCTTCTGGCCCTCCGCCAAGTTCACACCGAACTTCAGGCCGTTCTCGCGGATCACCAGTTCCGTCGGCGGAGCTTCACCGCACAACAGACCATCTTGCAGCACCAGTCCTTCGAGCTTACCAATGCCCTTTTCGGTGCGAAGGTAGACCCCCTTCACACCGAGCAATTCCATCAGCAGTTCACCGAACATCTCACGGCGGTTGGCCAGTGCCAACGAGGTGAACTGCACCGTGAGGTAGTCGCCGTAACGATCCACGACCATGCCGGAAAGGATGTCTGCTTCGCTGAATACGACCCGGTACGCCGCATCGGCAGCGGAGTTCAGTTTGAGGGTATCGTGGCGGAGTTCGATGGCCCGCTGCAACCGGGCTTTGAAGAACTCGCGGTCGAGGGCGACCGTTTCATCCCACGAAAGCAGGCGAACAACGATTTTGCTCTGGCTGTTGTACAGGCCGCGGCCGACGAAGTTGCCGACAGACGAGCGCAGATCGACCACGGCGCCGTCGGCGGGTTTGCCTTCGATGCGCTCGACGGCGCCGGCGAAGACCCACGGGTGGCGACTGTAGAACGGTTGGGCGCGTTTCGGCTTGAGAATGATTTGGCCGGAGACGTCGGAAGAAACAGTCACGGTGGAACCAATCGGACCGCGCCGGCCTCTGCCGAGTCGACGCACGAGAACGGAAACGCTCGGCAGAAGCAGGCCCGTAGTCGGGCGTGAGTCAATGGCCCTGAAGCACACGGCGAAAGTACGCCAAGCCGCGCTCCACTTCGGAAGTTTGTTCGCGGGCTTCGAGCAATGCTCGCACCCGCAACAGAAGTTCGATCTTATGAACAGGCTTGGTCAGGAAGTCTTCGGTTCCCGCGTCTACCGCTCGTTCGATATCAGTCACTTGATCGAGCGCCGAGATCATCAGCACGCCAATGTCTTTGGTCGCCGGGTCAGCCCGGAGCCGTTTGCAGACTTCAAAGCCGCTCATCTTTGGCATCATCACGTCGAGCAATATCACGTCCGGTTTCCAGTCTCGGGCGACTGCGAGCGTCTCCTCGCCATTCTTGGCAACGTGCGTCTCGTAGCCCGTGCCGTCGAGATGCGCTTCCATCAGTTCCGCATTCTGCGGATTGTCATCGGCGATCAAGATTCGCGTCATCACCTGCACTCCTTAGGTGGTTATCGTATGACTGGAGTGCAGAATTGCGCGGCAACGGACTGTTTCCGTGGGGGAAAGATTTTCTCCGACGCGCCGGCGTTCTCGACGGATAATCCTGTTGGGCAATCGAATCCGGCCGGGAGATGATTCATGACGGTGTCAGTCGGCTTGGGTGGATTCCTCACCCGCGTGCGCCAATCGTTGGCGCCGGACAATCGAAGCGATGCCGAATTGCTACGCGACTACGACACCACGCACAACGATGCGGCGTTCACCGAGTTGGTTCGCCGCTTCGCACCGATGGTGTGGGGAGTTTGTCGCCGGACTGTGGGGCATCATCAGTTGGCCGAGGATGCGTTCCAAGCCGTGTTCCTGGTGCTAATCCGCAAGTCGAACGCGATCCGGCCCTCATCCACTCTCGGCGGCTGGCTCCATTCGGTGGCCTTCCACACCTCTCTGCGAGCGCGAGCGATGGCGAAACTCCGCCGACACGATTCTCTCGATACGGATGAACCGGCTACCAGCGATCCCGTGGAACCGACCGTTCCGAATTGGCTGCGCATCCTCGACGAAGAGATCGCCAAACTGCCGGTGAAGCTGCGGTCAGCGGTCGCCCTTTGCGAACTGGATGGATTGAGTCGGACGGTGGCTGCCACGCGGCTCGGAATCGCGGAGGGCACCGTGAGCAGCCGCTTGGCCGCAGCACGCAAACAGTTGGCGGAACGCCTCCGGGCACGCGGAGTGACACTCGGAATCGGCGGGGTGGCCGCAACTTTTATTACATCAGCGGGAGCGGCGCCAGCGGTGGCGTCGGTCGCCAATGCCACTGTTTCGACACTCGTTGAAGGAGCGATCCGAACCATGTTCCTGATCAAATTGAAACTGGTCTCAGCCGGCGTACTGGCCTTCGCACTCGTCGGCGTCGGGCTGACCTCGTTCGCCAGCGATGCGGGTGAACGGAAATCCGAAGCCCCCGTCGTGCGACGTAATGCTCCGGTGCCGAAGGTCGAAGCGAAAGAGGGGAAGTTGCTAGTCTGGATCGGCGACAAGCCGTTGTTACTGAAGCCGGACGGGACGGTGGTTGCCTCGCCCGATGAAATCCTTGGTGTTTCACTCCGAGTTTATCGGAGCGGCAAACTTTCGCCCGATGGTCAATTCGTCGCATATACCGGCATATCAGGTGAGGGGAAAAATGGAAACAGTGAGTACGGCCTGAGGATTCTAACGCTCGACGGGAAAGTGAAACACCGCGTGCTGGATCGAATTCAAGCCTTTGTAACCGTTCACCCCATGCACAACTTGGGCGCTGCTGTTCCCAGCCTGTGGGCGGCGATGCTGCTGCTCAGGAACTCCAGGGCGTTGCGTTTTTGCAGCCTCAGCGTTTGAACCACGGTCAAGATCCGCTCCACGAATCGGCAGCCGTCGGCGCTTTGGCAACCGAACGATTTCTTCCGCCAGAGCACGGCCCGGCGTTGGACGCGTTCGGCGTGGTTGTTCGTCGGCTCCACGCCCTCCACCGATGTGAAGAGCCAGTACATCGGGAACTTGTCGTGCAGCCGCTGACAATAGCGTGACAGGGCCGCGTCGCGGCCGTCGATGCCCGCGTACAGCACGGCGCTCAGCGTCTCGATCGACGCGGTCATCCGCTCTTGAAGTTCTTTCCGGTCGAACTCGCCGGCCTTGAAGAGATGCCAGAGTTCGAACACCGTCTTCTGCTCGTTCAACCACCGTTCGCCCAACCGCTTCGCCTCGCCGCCGAGTTCGATTTTCTTCTCCCAATTCCGCTTCACGTGGGCCCAGCAAAGCTGCCGGAGTTCCTCGTCCCAATGGTCGTACACCTTCCAGCGGTCGCTCACCAAAATGCCCGCGAGCTTGCCGAGCATCAGCTTCAAGGCGTCGATGTTCCGACGCGGGTGGATCGGAAACAGCGACACGGTCGCCGTCGCCGCGGCCCAGAGCCAACGCTTCAAACCGCACTGTTTCCAGCCCGTTTCGTCGACGTTCTTCACCGGCGCCTCGGCCACGGCCTTCCGCGCCTCCTGGTACGCCGACTCGAGCGCCTCCGTCGCTTCGCGTTCCAAATTCGAGATCGTGCCGAGAGCGATCGGCACCCCGAACATCGATTCGACGATCTCTTCGATGCCGCGTTTGCTGACCCCGTGGCTGCCGGCGAAGTAGTTGATCGCGCCGGTCAGACGCGGCCCGATGCTGTGTTGGAGGATGTCGCCGGGGATCGACGCGCGCGTCGTGTGTTTGCAGGGGCAGGTGCGCGAGTGGCCCCGGTGCTCGGTGATTTCGGCAAGGATCGGCGGCAGCTCGGCGACTTGGTGGCGCTTCGGATCGGGGTTGTTGGCGATCGCAGACAACGGCTTGTCACAGGCGGCGCAGCAAACGGGGGCGTGATCGACGACCGTCTTCACCCGCTCGCTCGGCAGAAACTTTTTGAGGTGCGGCGGATGGCCCGGTTGAGCACCGCGCTTTTTGCCGGTCGGCACCTTGGCCGGAGCGGGCGGCTGGGGTTCGACGGGTCGCTTCGGGGGCGGGGGCTTCAGCTTGTCTTCGAGGTCGCGGAGCTTGGTTTCGAGGATGAGAATGCGCGATTCGAGAGCCGCCCGCTCGCCGAGCCAAGAGCGGCACGACGGGCATTCGGGAACCGAATTGGCACGCGCGGTGTCCATGCCCGCAGTATGCCGGAATCAAAAGGAAAGCGCAAGCTCAATAGGATGGGGTGAACGGTTACAAGCCTTTCAATACGACTGGTTGAAAGAAGCGAACAAACTCCTTGTGTGGGGTTACGATCTCGCGGACGATGGCGACGTGAAAAGCCCATTTAAATCTTGGGTGTACGATTTGAAGACCGGCAAACGCGATGAACGGCCCGTTCCGAAGAATTTCAGTCCGACGGCGGTCAGCCAAGATGGCAAGATGGCCGTTCTGCAAGAAAACAAGCATCGGCAAATTCATATTGCGACCTTCGACGGCAAAAAACCACAATCGCTTTTCGAGCCAAACTTTAGTCTGTTCAACTCACCGATATTTTCCCCAGATGGCGAACGGGTGTTGATGCGGGTGGAAGAACGAGGTGTGGAAGAGAAAGAATGGAAATCTGACCGCTTGATCGTCATGGAGTTAGCGACGAATAAAATCACGATTATTAAAGATTTGCAACTTGGTAACGCTATTTCCGGTGGGATCTGGTCGCCCAATGGCAAGCGGGTCGCGTACATTGACCGGAAGAAGGGGCAAGGCCGAGGCGATGATGGGCTCTCGATTTGTACGGTCGATGCAAATGGGCAAAATGCGAAGGAGATCGTCGAGTTAGTCGGTACGTTTGGACATATTGATGACACCGGCTTGACAATGGCATGGTCACCCGACGGAAAGCGCTTGGCGTATGTGCATCAAACGGCGAGTCCGAAAAAGAACAGTTACTCATCCCGTGTCGTCGTGATCGATGCCGATGGCACGAACCCCAAGGAAATCTACAAAGCCGACGACGCTTCCTGGGTGCTGATGGGGTTCGATTGGAAGTAATGGTTCCCGGGCCGTCGAGGGGTACATAGAATCACCCTCACCGAGGAACCCATCATGAGCGCCGTGCCGAAACGCAAACTGACGGCCACCGAGTATCTGGCCATCGAGCGGCGGGCCGACTCCAAGAGCGAATTCTTCGACGGCGAGATGTTCGCCGTGGCGGGGGCCAGCCGATTCCACAATTTCGTAAATGAGAACCTGTCGACGGAACTCGGCGCCAAGTTGAAGGGCGGTCGCTGCCGGACTCTCTCGCGCGATCAACGGGTTCGGATCGAACGGACCGGACTCTACTGCTACCCCGATCTGATCATCGTCTGTGGTACACCGGAGTATGCAGACGAAGATCCCGATGCGTTGATCAACCCACGTGTCATCTTTGAAGTGATGTCCGAATCGACCGAGCGGTACGATCGCACCACCAAACTCCGCCACTACCAACAACTCCCCTCGGTGATGGATTACGTCTTGGTCTCGCACGACGAACCCGTCTGCGAGCGCTTCAGCCGGTTGCCAGACGGGAATTGGACAGTGACCTCGTTCGTGGGCTTGGAGTCGACTTTGGTGCTGACGTCCGTTCCGGTTGAACTCCCCCTCGCCGACATTTTCGATGGCGTCGACTTTCCCGATCCGATGCCGCGCTGACGGTGAGACCCCACGACCGTCGTGGGATCTCACCGCGTTGTTTTACACCGCCAGCGCCGTCGGCACGCTGTCGGGGTGGCCCTTTGCTTCGAGCACTTCCTTCAAACGGTGGCGGGCCACGTGCAGCCGCCGCTTGATGGTGCCGACTGGGGCGTCGAAGTCGCGGCTCATCTTCTTGAGGCTATCCCCGCGGAGGTAGAACGCTTCCAGCGTCGCCCGATCCGCCTCCTTGAGCAACTTCAACCCGGCGTGCAGTCCGGCTTTCGCCTCGCTCACTTCGAGTTCCTCATCGGGCCGACGGCCGTCACCCGCCATCGCATCGAACTTTTCGGGTTCGGTGCTGAACGCAGGCCCACGCCGGCTCAAACGGTTGATGGCCATGCGGGCCGTCATCCGGCGGAGCCAACCGGCGAAGCAGCGGGCTTCGCGCAGTTGCGGGATTTTGCGCATCGCCTGCACGAACACTTCATGCGCCAGTTCCTCGGCTTCGCCGGGGTTCCGGACATGTTTGAGTGCCATGCAGTAAACGGTGCGTTCGAAGCGAACCACGAGTTCGCCGAAGGCGTCCCGGTCTCCGGTTTTGGCGCGATCCACGAGGATCTCAATTTCGGTCCAGCTCATAGCAGCGTCCTGGCCCGATCCTATTTGGGATGGGCTAGCGCCTGGCGTGTCCGCGCAAACGGGCGACCTCCCCGGATCAGTGCGGGGGTTGGCATCCGTCCGCGCAGAGCGGCCGCTGGGCAAAGCGCACGGCGTTTCACAGGGTGTGAAATAGCTCGGTGCACCTTGCGGCGGGCGTTCCGCAGCGAGGGCCAGCATTGGAAACGCGGAATCGTCCGTGTTTCTCAGTTCAGTGAACGGTTTTGGTTCTAGCTTAGCTTTGGGCGGTGGTGGCCGGGGTACCGCACTGGAATGAATCTTGTAAGTGCTTATCAAACCGTTGTTGTCGGAATGGATGCACCTTCGATTCCAGTCTCGTCTCCTCGGCCGTTGGTTCCTGCGTGCATGTTGATAGCACCGGATACCCTGTCGCCAAACTGCCAGAACAACTTGCCAACTCGGCAAGCAGGGGCCAAGAACATGGCCGCAGGGATGGGAAGCCCGCCGGCGATACCTTGGCACCACGACCGGTCACGGTGCGATCCTGCATGGCGTTGCGTCCATTGACGCCGCTCATGTTTTGGATCGACAAGTCGTTTCGGTTGATGATGACCATTTGGCACCTCCAGCGAACATTTGAGTGTGGCAGGCGTTATGCCTAGCCCGTGTGGGGTCGAACAACTGCTTCGTAGCACGAACGGTTAGAGTGAAAAGCGGTGTCTGCAATATTGACGCATCTGGAGACTGGTTTGTTTGCCAATCCCACCATTTTGTCAAAATATCTTACCGAACAGATGCTCAACGGCGATCCGTTGACGCACAGACAAGCAAGTTCGCCTCAGGTTCGCGCGGATTTGAGAAATAGTGGTGCATTGTCTGTCCAGCCTGTTTCGTACCCCCCGACCCACGCCGGTGCCGGAATGTCGAAGACTCGTTCCGACGAAGACAACCTGAAGGTTGAGATCCAACGAAAAAAGACTCCACTGAAACCCACCAAGTTTTGTTACAATTCCAGCTAACCTTCCGAGGAAACGAGTGATGAAGTTCCAACTGGTGATGATCCTGGCCGCGTTGATGGCCATGCCGATTTTGGCCGACGATTGGCCCCAGTTCCTGGGGCCGAAGCGCGATGGGATCTGGCGCGAAGAGGGGATTCTCGAAAAGTTCCCGGCGGGAGGGCCGAAGAAAATTTGGAGCGCGAAACTGGGGGGGGGTTATGCCGGGGCTTCGATCGCAAGCGGCAAAGTGTTCGTCGCCGATTTCCGAAAGACCGATGATAGCAGCGTTGAACGCATCGTCTGCTTCGATGCCGCGAAGGGTACGCAACTCTGGGCGACGCCCTACCCGGTGGCCTACAAGGGCATCGGCTACGCCGCCGGGCCGCGGTGCACGCCGTTGGTCGATGGCGAATTCGTCTACACAGTCGGTGCCATGGGTGACCTGACGTGCCTGGCGGTGAAGAACGGCAAGACGATTTGGAGCAAGAACTACGTCAAAGATTACTCGGCCAAGGTACCGATTTGGGGCTTCGCGTCACATCCGCTCATCGACGGCGACAAACTGATCTGCGTGACGGGCGGGAAGGACGACAAGCTCGTCATCGCGTTCGACAAACTGACGGGCAAAGAGCTTTGGCACTCCCAAGAACTCGCCGCCGATTGCGGGTACGCGGCGGTGATGATTTACGAGTTCAACAAAGTGCGCACCGCGGTGATTTGGCATCAAAATGCGGTCGTCGGACTCGACCCGGACACGGGCAAACGCCTCTGGAAATACGACTTCCCGGTGCGTTTTGCGCTGACCGCGCCGACGCCGCGGCAACTCGGCACCGACAAGCTGTTCGTCACCGCGTTCTACGACGGCCCCGTGATGCTGAAGATCGTGGACAACAAGCCGACGGTCGAATGGAAGGGCAAAAGCGCAAGCGAACAGGCGGACAAAACCGACGGCTTGCACAGCATTATGCCGACGCCATTCATTAAGGACGGTCACATTTACGGCGTGTGCAGTTATGGGGAACTTCGCTGCTTGAAAGCTGACACCGGCGAGCGTGTCTGGAGCACCCGCAAGCCGACGGTCGGTACCGCGACCGAAGAAGGCAAACCGACACGCTGGGGCAATGCCTTCCTCGTCCAGCACGAGGATCGATTCTTCCTCTTCAACGAAAAAGGGGAACTGGTGATCGCGAAGCTGACGCCGAAAGGGTACGAAGAGATTGATCGAGCGCCGATCCTCGCACCCACAAACAAGGACGCCGGCCGCAAAGTGGTTTGGGTCTACCCGGCCTTCGCCGGGAAGAAGATGTACGTCCGCAACGACGAGGAATTGGTCTGTGTGGATTTGGCGAAGTAATGAACCTGTTATCGCCCGGGGCGTTGCCCCGGGTTGAGAACTCTGCGTCACTTCACCTTACCGCCGGGCAACTTGCCGAGGTTGTCGAAGAGCCGCACGAGCGAATTCATCAGCTTTTTGAAGTCGCCCTCGTGCAGACTCTCGTTCGGGGCGTGGGCGTTGCTGGCCGGGTCTTCGATGCCGAGTAACAGTGCCGGGGCACCGCCGAAGAGTTCGGCCAGCGGACCGACGAACCCGATGCTGCCACCGCAGCCGATGGCGACCGGGTCGCGGTCGTAGCCGTCCCGCATGGCCGAGAGTGCCGATTCGAACGCCGGGCCTTGCGGGTCGGTCATCCACCACTTGCCGGCGGCGCCGTGCTGGGTCACTTTCACCTCGACCCCCCACGGGGCATCGGCCTGCAAGAAGTCGCGCAGCTGCTGCACCACCTGCTCGGGGTCTTGATCCGGCACGATCCGACAACTGACCACGGCCGCCGCCTTCGGGAGCACTTGGTTGGAGGCCCCTTTGATGCTGCTGGCTTCTTGGGCGATGACGGTGCAGGCCGGCCGACGCCAGGTCGTTT
The DNA here is from genome assembly GCA_025351325.1 of Fimbriiglobus sp. GTDB lineage: Bacteria > Planctomycetota > Planctomycetia > Gemmatales > Gemmataceae > JALHQU01. The sequence goes on along the minus strand of JANXWE010000250.1, from coordinate 6,805 downwards.
CGTAGACGCTGTTCCCCTCTTCCATGGCGAATTTCGCACCGGGCACCACCCCGATTTCATCGCGGAACTTGGCGTCGTCCCACGGGAGTTTGCGGAAGGCGGCCCGTTCTTTGTCTGTCAACTTCCGCACGGTGTCGTAATAGCCGGGGATCTTCAACGGCCCGTTGCCCCAGCAGAGCCGTGCCAGAATCACGTTGAGTGCGAGCGCCGCATCGGGGAGTGCACCACCGGCCATACCACTGTGAACCGGGAGCTTGGCGGAGGTCACCTCGACGTGCACAGCAACGACCCCTCGCAGCGAGTAGGTGATGCACGGCAGCCCGACTTCGATGTTCTCGGTGTCGCAGACCACGATGACGTCCGATTGCAACTTCTGCTTGTACTTGTCGAAGAACGCCATGAGGTTCTTCGATCCGATTTCCTCCTCGCCTTCGACCACCATTTTGATGTTGCAGGGCATCTCGTTGGTGGTCTTGCGGTACGCGGCGATGGCCCCGAGGAATGCCGAGATGGCGGCTTTGTCGTCGGCCGAACCGCGTGCGAAGAGGCGACCATCCCGGCGGGTCAATTTCCACGGATCGGACTTCCACTGTTCGACGTAGTTCACCGGCTGCACGTCGTGGTGGGCGTACAGAAACACCGTCGGCTTCGTCGGTCCGGCCTCCAACCACTCGCCGTAGGCGTAGGGAAAGCTGGTGCCGACTTTGAGCATCTCGACGTTTTGCAACCCGGCGTCGCGCATTTGATCGCACGTGAGCTGGGCACTGCGGACAATCTCGGGGTCGTGTTCGCCGTCGGTCGAAATGCTCGGGATGGCGACCAAATCCGCGAGGCCGCGGACGATCTCTTCGTGGTTCTTGGTCAGCCAAGTCAGGGCTTCGTTCATCGCGGGTCACTCCGGGTGGTTTCTGTTACAGTTTACCGCAGAACCGCGAATTGGTAAACCCGCCCGGGGGGAGGACACGCGATATGGCACGACTGGCAGACCCGGACCGCACCACGCCGGGCCACCGTTGGTTGATCCGGATTCTGCTCAACGCGACGTTGATCGCATTCATAAGCTTCGCCGTCTGTCTATTCTCACTCCATCTGGATCGGTACAACCGGGAAAGGGCGGATCGCGCAGCCAAGGCAAGTATCGAAGTGTTGCTCATCGATCAGGCCGCCTCGTGGAACGCCGGCGATCTCGACGGCTTCATGGCTGGCTACTGGGACAGCCCCGATTTGGAGTTCGTGTCCGATAAAACCACGCTCGGGTTCCAACCCGTCCAGGAGCGGTACTTCAAAAGCTACAAAGCTGAAGGCAAGGAAATGGGCGTGCTGACCTTCACCGACCTCCACGTGACCGTGCTCACCGATTCGGAGGCCAACGCCACCGGCAACTGGAAAGTCGTGAAGAGTCAGGACACTTCCAGCGGCGGGTTTACCCTAACCCTGCGCAAGTTCGACAACGGCTGGAAAATCATCAAGGATGTGACCACGTCGGACACTTCGCCGAAAAAAAAATGAATCGCGCGGCCGATCAATGTCTCTCGATGGATGTGAGTGCTGGGATCTCGATTCGAACCGGAGAAAATCATGCATCCCCGTTGGTTCGGTAACCACCATCGCTTCCTCACTGACCCATCGAGTGATGCGGCCCTGCTCGGCCGATATCACGAAGACCGCGATCCGGCGGCGTTCGAGTGTTTGGTCTGGCGGCACAGCGGCTTGGTACTCGGAACGTGCGAACGGATGCTGCGCGACCAGCACTTGGCCGAGGATGCGTATCAGGCGACGTTCCTGATTCTCGCCCGCAAGGCCGGAACTGTTCACGGGGTGTTGCCCGCTTGGTTGCACAAGGTCGCCCGCCGTGTCTGCCTGCGACTGCGAAAGAAAGTGCCACTGCCATTGGAGTCGGATGTTCCCGCCCGCGCGGTCCAGCGCACCATTGAAACCGATGAAACCGATGAAACCGCAGCCATCCTCGATACGGAAATTGCCCGTTTGCCCGAGAAACTCCGGCGGGTGATTGTGCTCTGCTACCTCCAGAATCTCACGGCGGAAGCGGCCGCGCAACAGTTGAGTATTCCCCGAGGGACGGTACTGTCTCGGTTGGACACGGCCCGGCGGAAATTGCAAGCCGCGCTGACGCGGCGTGGCGTCGCCCCCCTGGCGTTGTTGGCCATCCCGTTGGTGCACACCGCGCCGGCAGTCGCACTCGTACAAGCCACCCGACGGGCCGTGCTGGAATTTTCTTCTAGCGCGGTCACCACACCGATTACCGAACTCGCCACTGAGGTACTTCACATGACGACGCGCAAATGGATCACCGGCACCGCCCTGGCCATCATGCTGATCGCGGGCACCACCACGGGAGTCGGACTCTTCACCGCCAACGGGCCGGGGACATCGCAAGTGGTGGCCCAGGCACCGACAGTGCCGACGAAGCCGGCGGTTGCGAAGCCGGCGGAGGACGCGCAAAAGGTGGAGATCCTGAAGCAAATGCAGCAACTGGACAAGACGGAGGGTGAGTTGAGGCAACGCATCAGCATCTTGTACGGGCACATTGCCAAGGAACAGTTACTACGCGATGCCGAAGTCAGCGCACCGGCTTTGATCCAGGCCATCGACAAGATTGACAAAGACATCCTCATCGTGGAAGAAGGCTTGCCGAATATAGAAAAACAACTCGCAGGCGCGAGAGAACAATTTCGCCCTAAAAAAGATTACTCCATTGGATTCGCCGAATTGAACAGTGGAAAAGCAACTGGGAAATATGACAGCGTGCCCGAGGTCAAGGCGTTTTTGAAAGCTCGACTCAGCAACCAAATAAGCATCGACGAACTTGTAGAGCTGGACGAACTAGGTACACAAAAAATCAAAGATCTCTTCGCCGACCGCAACAAACTGGTAGACGAATTCGAGACGAAGACTATGCCCAGATTGTTCCCATCGCAAATCGAGAAAAGACGCCAAGAACTTTTCAATGAGCATGAAAGTTATGTTGAAAAGTACAAGAATCAACTTGAGGAGTTGCTGAAATACCCCAAGACCGTCTCCAAGCGGCGGACAGATCTCGTCGAACGGCTCCGCAGAGTAACTGGCATTTCCGAAACGCAAAAACTCCTTGATGATGAACTTCAAGTCCTCCGCGAGTTCCACAAAACGGTTCTGAAACAGAAACTCACGCTGAAGTTGGAACTCGACGGGGTGAAGTTGCCGGGCGAGCCGCAGAAGTAAAATGAGAAAAGCCGACTGACTTCGGGGGCGCTGCTTACCCCGTTGCCGGCCGGCTTCTCTATCTGAATGATGCGCGTCGTCAGCGGTTTATTGTCGGGTTCGAAAAGATTTTCCGATTGCGTTCCAAATTCTTCGCGGGATGATGCCTACTCCACTCGCGAAAGGTTCTCCCATGCTCGACCGCCGTTCGTTCCTCGCCGCCGGTGCCGTGGCGGTCACTTCACCCTGGCTGATTCAAGCCGCTGAACCGGAAAACAAGTTCAAACTCGGAATCGTGACGTACAACGTCCCCGCGAATTGGGATTTGGCGACGTTGTTGAAGACGTGCCAGAAAGTCGGCATCGCCGCGGTCGAATGCCGGACGACACACAAACACGGCGTCGAACCGTCGCTGAACGCGGCGGAACGCAAAACGGTGAAGGCGCAGTTCGCCGATGCTGGGGTTGTCTTCTGGGGCAGCGGCAGCGTTTGCGAATTCCATTCCGATGACGCGGCCGTGGTGAAGAGAAACATCGAAGAGTGCAAGCGGTTCCTCGACCTCGTGAAAGAGTTGGGTGGGACGGGCGTGAAAGTGCGACCCAACGGCGTGGCCAAGGGGCAGACGGTCGAGCAAGCGTGTACGCAGATCGGCACGGCCCTGAAGGAATGCGGGAAAGCCGCCAGCGGTGCGGGGTTGGAAATTTGGGTCGAAGTGCATGGCCCGGTGACGCAGATTCCGAAGAACATGCGGGCCATCCTGGACGCCTGCGGTCACAAGTCGGTCGGGGTGACTTGGAACTCGAACGCCGCCGACATCATTGATGGCAAACTCGACGAGGGCTTCGACCTGCTGAAGTCGTTCATCAAATCGTGCCACATCAACGACCTGACTAACGACCAAGCTGGGAAGTACCCCTACCGCGACTTATTCAAAAAACTGAGGGGGATTGGCTATGACCGCTACACTCTCTGCGAGGTCGGCAAGACTTACGAACCCCAAGCGGGGTTGAAGTTCTTGACCGAGTATCAGGAATTGTGGAAGTCTCTGGCGAAGGGGTAGTTCAGCTCTTCGCATTCTCTTTGATCTCGACCCCTTGGACACCATCGACCCGGTTGAGTTCCGCGAAGAAAGGGATCATCGTTTCCGGAGCACCCGACATTCGCAAGCCGTAGGTCAGTTCCATCGCGGCACCCTGCTTCGCCGTAGACACGCCGACCGTTTTGAAGTCCTTGGTGTACTTCTTGAAAACTTCGAGAATCGGGGCAGTGTCTTGGGTCGATGCCAGTCGGACGCAGAGCAGCAACTTCGCGGAACCTTGCATTCGACCCGATGGCACTGCCCAGCGCATAATCGAGGCGACCACGGTGACAGCCACCATGGCGACGAGAGCTAGCAAAATGTAATTGGCTCCGACGGCCATACCCACGACGACGGAGAAGATCACGAACGCGGTGTCGCGGGTGTCTTCGACGACGGTACGGAAGCGGACGATCGACAACGCCCCGACCAACCCGAAGGCGCGGGCGACGTTGCTACCGATGACCAGCGTGACGATGGCGGTCATCACCGTCAGCAGAACCAACGTCGTTGGCAGCGATGCGGAGCGATCCCGGGTCACAATCGTAGCCCGGAAGATGGCCGCCACGATGAAGCCGGCAATGACGGACGCGCCGACTTGGAATGATAACTCTTCAAGTGGTAAGCGGGCTTCGCCATTCGCCGCAGCGGGGTTCAACAACCAATCGGGCATGAATCCAGTCCTTCGTGTTCAGTTACTTCTTCTCGGCGGAATACTTGTAGTCCAAAAGGTACTTTCTTCGCAAGTCCGCAAAGGCGCGGAGCGGGTAATCTCGTGGCGTCGGTTTGGTAGCATCGTCGGCAGTCGAGTGCTGGAATGCCTCAAAGGTTTCGAGCTTTTTCGTATCGGCTTCGATCTCCTTTTCTATCAATTTCCGGTACCCGGCCACGACCGGCCCGAGAGTCTTCCAGTCGAGTGACTTCTCCGCGATCGTTTTCACGTTCGCCAAGTACTGCGTTCGAAGCGTCGATACGGCCAGGACTTTGCTCCGCAACGGTTTCCGTGCATCGGTGAGACCGACCATCGGATCAAGATCGATCCCACTATTACCAACGCCACCCCCGAACGGATTGGCTTTCATTCCGTTCCACTGTTTCCGTTGTTCGACCGTGAGCAACTGTTCCAACTTGGCATCGATCTCGGTTTGGATTGCGGCCGTTTCCTTCTTTTGAAGTTCGGTCAACTTCAGTTGGTTTTGCAACGGCACCGGCAGAATCACACCCAGTGGCGGTGGGCCGAAGCCACCCGGCCCACCTGGGCCAGACGCAGGATGGAACGCTTCGTTCATGTCGTGCGGGATGAAATGGAACTTGCCCGTGTCGTCGAGATAGAGGCTATAGTCGCTGGCTCGCGTCCAGAACCCATCGCCGTTGATGAGGGCCACATCGAGTGCCAGAAACCAGAGCAAACCGTCGAGATCGCAAATGGGTTTCAGCACGGTTTCGAGTTGTTCCGTGGGCGTCTCGTTCAGCAGTTTGCAGAATTGGATCAGCGCCTTCCAAGATTTCACATCGTCGTTCGACTTGATCTCGAAGATTTTTTTGTAGTCGTCGATTTTCTCGCCCAAATATTCCATGCCCCCACGGCCCCAAGGGGTTCCGCGCACCTTCCAGCGGGCGCCCTTCGTCGTTTTGAAATTCTCGGCGAGGAACTCTTTGTTGAACTGTTGCGCGTTGGTGTACACGCCCCAATTTTCACCGTTGATGACGACCTTCACCAAGTTGGCTTGCGGTGTCGAAATGTACTGGCGGGCGACGTGCGAATAGAGCACCGTGCTCAGGAACGTCGGATCTTCGTGCCCGTTCAACAAGTTGAGCGTTTTGTTTCCATAGAGCCTTTGTTTTGGATCGGCGTGATCCAAACTCAAATTCATGGATCGTTTGGAACCGGCGCGCACCATCATGTACGACGACATGCCACGGAAGTGGACGCCGACGTTCGGATACACCTTGCCGTCGACCGTCAACGTGCACGGGACTTCAACATCGGTCGCATGAAAGGCTTCGAGTTCCGCTTCCCAATCGTTGTTTTCAAAATCGAGGAAGAGTGTTCTCAGTACTGTCGGCTCAAAGAGCTTGGCATCCGGGTAGATTTTGGCGTCGGCTACGCTCACCTTCAATCCAGGTGTCGGTGTTGGCCCACCGCCGCCCGGAAAGCCGAAGCCACCGCCCGGTCGGCCACCCGCAGGATTTTTCTTTAGGGCGATCAGTGCGATTTTGCGTTCTTCGCTGTTCAGGCGACCGTCGCCATCTTGGTCGTAGTCTTTCAGGATTTTGCGAGTCTGCCCCATCATGCCACCGGGAGGGCCGAAGCCACCGCCGGGAGGGCCACCGGGAAAGCCACCCGGTTGGGCGAGGGCAAAATTGGTGCAGAGCAGTATGCCAGACAGAGCCAGGAATGATCGAAGTGGATGCATCGGTGTGATTTCAAAAATGAGGGATTATTCAGTATCTTTTTTGAGTAGTCCCGGCTCAGCGGGGTTTACCGCCATCGATCATTACATTTTGCCCAAATCAATATTCAAA
>JANXWE010000256.1 GCA_025351325.1 Fimbriiglobus sp. | reverse complement strand
CACTTCCACATCCGGCATGACCTTTTGCACGCGAACCCAGCCCGAGACGAACCGTTCCCAAGTGGTGTTGTTGGTCGTCGTGTGGAGCCAAGCCATCTCTTGATCGCCCGACGGAACGGGCAACGGCCGGGCCACGGACGGTATCTCGCGGAACCCTGGCAAACGCCAATCGAGGGCGAGGAACGCCACCGGCAGGCAGATGAGCACGACGAGGATCACCCAGCGGAAGCGATTCATGCGAACTCCTCCCGCAGTTAAAACGCGATGTAAATGAAACTCTTGGAAACACCGGGGCCAAATACCAACAGGAAGACCACCGAGGTGGCATAACCCGCCCCGAGTGCGGCATTCTGTAAGCGGTGCGGTCGTTTCAACCGAGCCGTGAACCCAGGGAGAACCGCACCGAAGTGCCCGGCCAACCCCGCGAGCATGAGGCAGACGACGGGCAACGGCACATAGCTCATGGCGGCGGTTCCGCTGCTCGATCCCAATCCTAACAGCGACGCTTGCAGCTGCAGGCCTGATTCCCAAGAGTTCATACGAATCAGGATCAGCCCGAAGAGCAGTTGGTACACGGTCGCCAGCCACGCGAAGGCGATCCACGCGGGATGGTTTCGCCAAGCGGCACTCGAGAATCTGCGGTCGAACGCCCGGTGCAGTCCCATCAGCAGGCCATTGTAAGCCCCGTACGCCAACCAGTGCCAGGCCGCGCCGTGCCACAACCCGCACAGCACGAACAGCAGCATCAAGTTGAAATACGTTCGCACCGCACCCCTGCGACTCCCGCCGAGCGGGAAGTACAGGTAATCGCGGAGCCATGACGACAGCGAAATGTGCCAGCGGCGCCAGAAGTCGCCGATGTTCGTCGCCAAGTAGGGCAAGTGGAAGTTCGGCGGCAGCGTGAACCCGAACCACTTGGCCAACCCGAGGGCCATGTCGGTGTAGCCGCTGAAATCGCAGTAAATTTGCACCGCCCACGCGATCGTGGCCCAGCGCTGAATGTCTTGCGAGTACGCGGTCGGGTTTTGAAACACCGGCTCGACGAAGAGATCGTGCAGTTGGTCGGCGATGAAGAACTTTTTCAATACGCCGATCGCAACGAGTCGGAATCCGAGTTCGATCTCGGCCCAACCGACCTTCGGTGGCTCCCGCATTTGCGGCAGGAACTCGACCGCACGGACGATTGGCCCCGCCGCCAGTTGCGGAAAGAACGAGACGAACAGGGCATAGTCGATGAACTTCGTCACGGCCGAAATCTGCCGGCGGTAGACGTCCACGGTGTAGCTGATCCCTTGAAACGTGTGGAAGCTGATTCCCAACGGCAGCAGAATTTCCCACGTCCGATTCCCGGTGGCGAAGCCGGCCCACCCGGCCAGTGCCAAGCCGTTGTCAAACGCGAACGTCGTGTATTTGAAGGCCGCGAGCAAACTCAAATTCGACACGATACTGAGGATCAACCAGCGCCGGCGGACGCGGTCGTCGGTACTGGCTTCAATCCGCAACGCCGCGAAATAGTCGATGGCCGTGAGCAGCAGAATCACCCACAAGTAACCGGGGCTGGCCCACGCGTAAAACGTCCAACTCGCCAGGGTCAACCAGAGGTACTTCCACCGCCGCGCCCGCAACAGATGATAACCGAGAAGAACCACGATCAAGAAGATCAGGAACGCTTTGGAGGCGAGAATCATCGCGCCGCCTCCGCCCAGGCCTGTGCCCCACGGGGTGTCCAACGCGGTTGATGCGGCGCACCCAACCGCCCAAGTGCACGGCGGAGCCAATCGCAAAATTGCAGCGTCCCCGCCCGGTTCATATGGATGAGATCGGCGAAGTGACCATCGTTCAGTCCCGCTTCGACCCCGGCTAATACGGTCACTCCTCGTGTCCGCTTCACGTCGGCGAGGTGCCGGCGGTACTCGGCGAACTCGGCCGGGTGTCGCGCTTCGAGATCGGCTGTCACCGGCATGTCAATCAACGCCACTTCGACGTCGTGCTCCTCGGCCCAATCGAGCAACCGGTGCAGGTATTTCAGGTGGGATCCCGTTTTGTATCGTGCCAGATATTCGAAGGGCGGTGCGATCCAACCACCCCGTTTCATGTCGTCGTAACTCCGCGCGGCGAACCACCGCGTCGGGGCGTAGCCGGTGCCGCGGTGCAGCGCGGTGTCGATGGCGAGCTGGCGGTTCGCTTCCGCCGCCGATTCCGGACACGACCCCGGCGCGAGTTCTTCGCACCGGTGCGCGGCCCACATGCGGATGCCGAACCGATGCTGGTACAAGGCACTCGCCTTGGCCAGTTTTCCCTTGGCGTAATGCCGCGTGGCCCATTCGGCGGCGTCTGGGCGGGTGCGGCGCCAATCAACGATGTCGTCTCGTGTCATGAACGATTGCACGCCGTGCGGTTCGTGCCGGCTATCGTTCAGATCGCTGGCCGTGATGCCGTAGACCAGCACTTTCGGCGGCGCCGCGCAGGCGTGTCTCACACCGAAGTAAATATCGGATGTCGTGCCGCCGGAGAGACCGAGGTTGTAGTAATCGCCGATTTCCAATGTGTGCCAGGAGATTTGTCCGAGGATCTCGGGATCGACCCCTTCGGCAATCGGCGAGCCGCCTACAAACACGATGTCGTGCGGGTGCTGGGCGCATTCCTCGACTCGCAGGCTGTAATCGTCGGGCGAGTAGCCCTTCCAGGTCGAATCGAAAGCGAGGACGAGGTAGTCGAAGGCGATGAGCGAAACCAGACACCAGAGCAGTACACGCCCCTTGCGAACGGCTTTCGTGGTGGAACAAATTGTGGGCGCAGTCATATCCGTGACTCGGAGTGTGTCGGCGTCCCTGCCGACTAGCCAGAGGATACCCCGAACGGACGGGTGAAGAAAAGACCAGTGTAGCCGCGTCGCTCCGCGACGCGGGGGCATGTCATGAGGAAAAAATTGTCGAGTCGGGTGCGATGGCGTCGCGTCGCGGAGCGACGCGGCTACCGCTGTCGCCTTTATGCGGCAGCACGAACTTCACCAGCAGAATGAAGTGCAGCAGCGTAGCGATCATGTCGGCGAGGTGCAAAATGATGTGGTAATACGCCGGCCATTGGATCGCCTGGATCACGGCGCCGAATACGTAAAACGCGGCGAACAGCACCACGAGGGCGACCCCGCGCAAGCCCATCCGGCGGTAGAGGTGGTGCATCGGCACCATAGCGACCACCCCCATGGCCACATAGACGAAAATCAACGTTTGCGTGACGACTTCTTGCATCGACCAGATCAACACAATGCCCGTGATCGCGCTGCCGATTTCGAGCGCGAGGCCGACGCGGCGCCACCATTTCGGCAGAAGGTAGACGAAGATCGGTACGCACGACCCCGCGATGAGGCCGAAGATCGCCGAGAGATCGAGCCGGCGGAAAAATTCGAATTGCGGGTCGGCTTCGGAATCGTACCGCAGGCTGTGGAAGAGGCCACTCGCCGAGTACAGCAGGAACGCACTGAGGGCGTAGACCGCGATCGCTAGGCGGTGTCGGAACGGATGGCCGCGTGTCCAGCGGAGGAGAATGGCCCCGGCGAAAACGCACCAGAGCGCGAAACCGAGATGCAGCCCGGCCGCGACCGGATCGTGAAAGTCCATAACCCGTTGACCCAACCCCTGCGGCGTGCGACACTCGGGCACCGCCCGTTGGCACCTCTTCCGCACGCTCTGAGGCAGTTATGATATTGGCCCGATTTCCGATCGTCGTCGTCGTTTCCCTCGCCTGGTTCGGCCACGCGTTCGCCCAAAGCCCACAACCGGTGCTGATTCTCAAAGGGCACACCGACCCGGTGGCCACCGTGGCCGTGTCGCCCGACGGCAAGATCCTCGCCACGGGCAGCTTCGATAAAACCGTGAAGCTGTGGGACGCGGTCACCGGGAAAGAGCTGCGTACGCTCGCGGGAACCACCGGCCACACGAACTTGGTGCTCGGTGCGGCGTTCGCACCGGATGGGTTGTCGTTGGCGACCGTATCAACCGACAACAGCTTAAAGATTTGGGACGTCGCCACCGGCCAGGCGAAGTTCAATTTGGCCCACCCCAACATCGTCCATTGTGCGGCGTTCGACAAGTCCGGCAAATTCGCGGCCACGGGCTGCCAGGATGGAATCTTGCGCATCTACGATGTGACCAAAGTGCCGGGGACGGTGGCGAAAGCGATCAACGCCCACATTTTGCCGCAGGGGCAATCGATCTACACCGTGGCGTGGCACCCGGACGGCAAGCGTGTCGCCTCCGCCGGTCTCGACAAGTCGATCAAAATCTGGGATGCCGCGAGTGGGAATTTGTTGAAAGAAATCAAGCCGGGCAGCGACGCCCCACCGTTGTCCGCGACCGTGTTGGCAACTGTGCCGGGATTGCTGGGCGCCGCCGCCGGCCATACTTGCAACGGGCCACCGCGTGCCGGCCACAAAGACCAAGTTTACACGCTGGCGTTCTCAAAAGATGGCAAGCAGCTCGCGTCCGGCTCAAGCGATCACACGGTGAAATTGTGGAATCCGGACACCGGCACGTTGGTCCGCGAGTTCAGCAATCCAAACGTGAAGCCCGCTGGGACAGCCCACCCCGGATTTGTGAATGCTGTTCGCTTCACCGCGGATGGCACCCGGCTCGTCAGCGTCGGCAATGCCCCGAAACTGCGTGGCTATTTAGCCGTCTGGAATGTCGCCGATGGGAACTCGCTCTACAGTCAGGAATTGGAATTCGGCCCGATCCACTCGGTCGATTTGCGCACCGACGGTTCCTTGGTGTTGGGCTGCGGTCCCCGCCAACGGGGAAGCACCGAATCCGAAGCGGTGGTGCTTCCGTTCCCGGTGAAGTGAAATTCCCATTATCACACCCAGTCGGTTACACTCTCTGCTGATAACTTCCGTACGCCGAGGTATTGCCATGCTGACTGGATTCTTGTTGGCATTCGTTTCCATCAGCATGCTCATGCTCTCGTTCCATCTGATTCAGTACCTCGGCCTGCGGATGCGCAACGAGGCCGCGCCGAAGCGAGATCCTCACTTGGGTCGTAAGTTTGTCCTGCACCTGTTCCAACACCTCGGCATCCTCCTCGCGCTGAGTGGGTTCACGATCTCGGCCATCGACATTTGCGACAATTTGCTTGCCCCGTTGAAAAATAAAGATGGCGGATCGAACAATTTCAGGAGTGGACGCGGAGGGATTTTTTCCGACAGCGACACCGATGACTTGCTGCGCAATAATACTCAGACGTTCCAACGGCCGGGAGCACCTCCGGTTACATCGGCACCGCCCCGAAATCTTTGGAATAAAGCCCAGCGCTTCGCGGTCGCATTGATTCTCAGTGGCCTACTTCACTGCTCGGTGATCTTCGCGATCTTATTCCTCAGTACCAACAACCGCGAGTTTCCAGCCGTGGCCAGGGTATTCGGCATCGCGCGGCTGGTGGGCGCCGGCATCATACTCATGGGTTGCACGACGACGTTGATCTTGGCGGTTCTGCAGAAAGAGAGCACGGATTACGACTCATTGGCGTTGGTCATCGGCATGATGTGTGTGTGGGGGCCGACGGCGATCGGGCACTTGATTTGGATGCGCTGGACGATGAAACCGCCTGCGGATGACCCGCTCCGGGAACCTTTGGTACACGAGACCGAAGAGGCGGCCCCGATTGTTCCGGCGCCGTGATCCGGCGGGGGCGGCACCCTTATGTCTGGCTTACAGGGGCACCTGTTGTGGGTGCCGAGAACCGTAGGGGCACCTGTTGTGGGTGTCCGGAACCATAGGGGCACCCCTTGTGGGTGCCCTGGCGTAAAGATGCCGAATGCGTCTCCGATTCGGAAGACCCTTGGCATCCGGTTCGTAGTGCACCCACAAGGGGTGCCCCTACAGTGCGTTCGACTGCGAACCGTAGGGGCACCCCTTGTGGGTGCCCTGGCGTTGGGTGCCCGGAACCGTAGGGGCTGCGGTCACGGATCGGCGGCCCAGCGACTCCAGCAGGTCACTGCTGCTCGCCATCCGAGCGGCCCGCTCGATGACCCGCGAGGCGGCCAGCCGTTTCGACGCGTCCGGTGCTCGCAAATCCACCAGAGCCGTCGCCAATTCCGCGTTCATCCCTTTTTCGTTTCCGCGGGGAGTTCGGCCGGGGCGTCGGCGTGGGGTTGAGGCATCGGCGCGGGAAGTGTTGATCCCATTCTGGCGACGGGCGAGGCGGAGGGAACCGTCTCGGGGAACGGGATTGGAGCTGCTGGAACTTCCACAGCCGGAACGGATCGTGGGAGTTCGACGCGCTGGGTGACGGGGTCATTCGAGTTGACCAGCGTGAAGGTCAACAGCCCGGCGGCGAGACCACCGAGGCCGATCCAGACGACCGGGTGACCGCGGTACGATTTGACCGGGAAGAGCCGGGTGAGGGGAGTCGGAAAGAGTCGATCCCGGAGGGCAGCCAACGTACCGGCTTGCGGCACCGGAACCGGGACACCCGACACGGCGGCACTGAGACGCACCGCTTCGCCGAGTACGTCTCGGGCGGCGGTATCGGTGGCCAATCGGTCTTCGAATGCGACGGCTTCGGGGCCGACGAGTTCCCCGGCGGCATACCGGAGTGCCAACAGGGCGAGATCAGGACGCGACATAGCGGGCCTCCCAGAGCAGGCGGAGTTTCTTCAGGCCTTCGTGCATGCGGGCCAGCGCCGTGTTGACCGGGCAGCCGAGCCGTTCGGCCACTTCGCGGAAGCGCAACCCCTCGAAAATTCTCAGTCGGATGACCGCTTGCTGGGCCGTCGGTAATTCATCGAGCAGCCCGTGCAACACCGCGACATTCTCGGCCACCTCGCAAGCAGCGGTCGGATCGTCGTACCCAATCCACTCGTCCAAAAATTCGCCGGGCGCGAGTTGGGGCAACCGTTTGGCCCGGCGCTTCAAGAGCAAGGCTTGTTGGTGCGCCACGGTGAACAGCCAGCCCCGAAGCGTTTCGCCGGCGACCGCGTCCGATTTCCGCAACGCCTGGATGAACGTCTCTTGGAGGGCGTCTTCGGCGTCGTGGGGGTGCCGCAACATCCCGAGCAGGAAGTGAAAGAGCGGCTGTTCGTAGCGGGCGTACAACACCGCGAGCGCTCCCGCATCGCCGGCCCGGAATCGGGCCAACAGCAGAGTGTCCGTCTCGACAGACTTCGCGGTGCCAGCGGTCACTTTTTCTTCTTCCGCTTCTTGGGTTTTACTTCCTCTTCCTCGTCGTCTTCATCATCGTCCTCATCCTCTTTATCTTTGTCTTTTGCTTCGTCCTCTATCCTCGCATTCGGCCCGGCTTCGGGTTCGGTGTAGCCGGCGATCACGCGCGGATCTTTGAGTGTGATGATGCTGAAAATACCCGCGAGGAGGGGCACTAAGCCGAACACGGCACCGACGAAGGCCCACGAGTAGGAGCCGAGCGTCGACATTTGATACGAGCCGAAACAGACAATGGCCCCCCAGATGAACGCGACGATGCCGAGCAAAATCCAGAACATCGTGTCGGCGACTTCTTCATCCGACGGTGGGGCTTCGTTGAAGATGAGCGGAAACAAGCCGATGATGAGCATCGCCAGGCCGATGAGCGACGTCAGCACACCCTGTCCGAGCAGCAATGTTGAGGGCATCACCATGAGTGCCGCCGCCGGGCCCCGGGCGCTCCGTTTGAACTTGTCGCGCACCGCGCCGAAGGTCGGCTTGTTCTTCCGGGCGAGCTTGAGTTCGTCTTCGGATTCTTGGATGACTCCGTACGGATTCACATCATCGTCATCGTCCACAGGCGGTTTCGGCGGTGCGGCGGCAGCGGGTTTCGCCGCGACCGGCTTGGCCGTCGCCTTCTTCGGAATGCCCTTGGGCTTTTCGTCATTCGCCATTCTGCACTCGCAATCGGTCATCGGTACTCACTGCCATCGTACCGGATTGTGAAGTGGATTTCTAGAAAAGCACCGACGGAACCCACCAGTCGCCGCGCCATGACCTGGCAAGCGGCAGAGTGCCGACTGCCTCACCTAGCTCAGGGCCGGCGCGGGCGAGTGAGCTATGAACCCCAGAAATCCTACATGCGGCCCCGGTTTGCTACATCAACTGTTTCGGCGTCCGTCCCCACCGCGAGCTTGGCACCACCCAAAATTCAAACTGAACTACACGACGTTGTATCTACGCGTTCGACAAACTGACCCTGCTCATCAACGGAATAGGGTGTGTCCGGCTTGATGCCGTTTTCCCCGACATACCCGACGACAAGGCGAGTTCGTTCTCCGTCCGACCATTTGGCGACGAGGATGCCGCCCACACTCGCCATCGCACTGCCAAAATTGCCCGTACAGTCTTCGCCGATCAGTGCGATGCCGTGACTGCCGGCAACCGAAACACCTTGGCTTCCCTCACTGATAGCCAAGCCACCGTCGCCGACGGTGGCCGTGCCGTTCTCGACAATGGCGACCCCCCGCCGCCCGGCAGTAGCACGTCCGAATTCATCCGACCGCGCGATGCCGTAGTCGCCAGTGGTGGCGTCGAGTCCGTACGTCGTGATCGCAAAGCTCCTTTCACCGCCGATCACCTCGGCGAATGTGGAAATCGCAAAACCCCGATCCGCCACCTCCGCGACACCGCTTGCCGCAAAGGCAACACTACAGTCGCCGGCTTTCACGATTGATTCCTGACCGCCGACGACGACGCTGAATTTCCCCACTTCAGCAGTGCCGCGATCACCCGCTTGCACGACCTCGGTGCTTTATGGAACTGGCAGTCCGTGCCGGTGAAGGAAAGCGCTGGCTTCCTCGGGCGATCCAATGAACACCACGCTGCCTTTTTCAAACTCGATCCAGTCGCCCTGCTCTCGGTAGTCATCGTCCTGGATCTCGAGCACCGCCCACTTTGCATGTGACTGAAAATGTAGCGATGCCGGCTGACGGGATGGCAGCGGATGCACCTTGAACAGCGAGGGATCCGGCATGCCCGCCAAAACGGTCTGGCGGTCAACCGGGCCGGATATAGGCCAGTGAAAACACCAATAGTCCGCGTCGGGGACAAACGAACTGACGGCGTATCGTGGCATGAGCCCGACTCCGAGGTACTTGGGTTGGGCAATCTGCCAGAAACAATTGGCGCACCCCTCACCTAACCTGTGCACGTTGCACGTCCCGTAGTGACACATTAGTTAGAGATTGGCGGAGTCTTCGCTCCGAAGGTGCGTCCGATTTTAGCCAGGCCCGGAAGGGCCTGGTGCCAATTGGAATTTTTTAGCTCCGAAGGAGCGCCCGAACCACTTCCTGGCGCTCCTTCGGAGCTAAAAGTCATTTACCCAAATCCAG
>JANXWE010000204.1 GCA_025351325.1 Fimbriiglobus sp. | reverse complement strand
CTGGCTACTCGCCGCTTGCGGATTCTGGTTCGTCCGCTGCCTGATCGACGTGACGGCGATGAAACGACCGCGGGTCGCCGTGAACCTCTCCACACTCGGGTTGTACTGGCTTGGCGGAGCGTTGCTCCTGGCGTTGTGTGTAACCTCAGCCACGAAATCGGTCGATTCGGAACCAGTTGGAAAACGCACAGGTCAATTGAACGGCGTCGAAGAGGGCGTCACCGAAGTCGTGCAGTTGGCACGGCCGGCCGAAACGAAAATCCTGGTGGGCCGGGGCATCGCCATCGGGTGCCAGATCGCCGTGGTCACCCTGCTGATTTTGATTGGCACCCTCGTCTTCCGCGAAGCCGCCATCGGGGCCAGCGCCGCCGGGCTGTATTTGCTATTGCCGAGTACCAGCCATCGGTTCGACCAGTCGCACCACGTCTGGCCGACGGCGCTTTTACTCGGGGCGTTTTTGGGGTACCGTCGCCCCGTCGCAGCCGGGATTCTGTTCGGAATCGCTGTCGGCACGTCGTTCTTTCCGATCCTGCTGTTGCCGGTCTGGATGCAGTTCTATCGCGGCCGTGGGCTGGGCACGTTCCTGGCTTGGTTCGCCGGCTTCCTGCTGATCAGCTTGGCCTGCACCGTGCCGGCACTCGTGTTCGGCGGTGAGTTTACCTCCGGCATCTGGCAGACGCTCAACCTCGCCGATTGGCTTCCCTGGCGGGTTGCCAAGCTCGAAAGCATTTGGACGGGGGTCTATTGGGCCTATCGTTTGCCGGTATTTATCGTGTATTTTGTGATGGTGGTCGGGTCGATGTTTTGGCCGACCGTGCGTGACTTTGGGCAGTTGCTGGCGGCCAATGCCGCATTGCTCATTGGTATTCAGTTTTGGTTCGGTGATCGTGGTGGTGCCTATGTACTTTGGTTCGCCCCACTGGTGATCTTGATGATCTTGCGGCCGACGACAACGGAACTCCAACCACCGATTCATAACCGGAGAGTGTTGTTTGGGTGGCTGCGACGCCGACGAACCGCAAACTTAGGCACGGCTCCCAGTCTGGCAGTTTAAGAAAGGAATCGAACCGTGCTCCTGCGTGTCCTGTTACCGGTGGTGATCGTGTCGACCATCGTGGCCATCCCGCTGCTGCATAAAGTCAACCGGGTGCGGACGGTGCGGAACTTGCGCACCGTCGAGCATAATGTGTTTTACCGCAGCGGTCAGCTCAGCCCGGAAGCGTTCGAGCGCGTTCTGCACGAACGAAATATCCGGACGGTCTTCTCGATTCGCGATGCCAAATTCTCGGGCAGCGAACAAAACGACGAATTCGAACAGACGTTTTGCGAAGAAACGGGCCGCAAATTCCACCGCTTGCCGATTCCGAGTTGGGAATGGAAAGACGACCGCATCCCCGGCGAAGAGACGGTGCGACTCTATTTGAACTTGCTAGCAAATGCCGAAGAAACACCCCGGCCGATGTTGATCCACTGCTTCGCCGGCGAACACCGCACCGGGGCGTTGGTGGCCATTTACCGCATGGAGTACAGCGGCTGGCAAAACGACGATGCCATCGAAGAAATGACCTCCGTGGGCAACATTCGCACCAGCTACGCCAAGAGTCTGACCGATTACCTCAGCAACTACACCCCGAGGAATCGACTCGCTGGCGAACTGAGGAAAATGCCATAAGTTAGCAGCGTTGCGAGGGTGGCGGAATTGGCAGACGCACAAGATTTAGGTTCGCAAGAACCGCTTACCTTGGGGCTTCTGCTACCACCCCACTCGCACCCGTTTCCCCTAGAAATCCAGCCTTTATCGCCCGTTCACTCGCATTGCCTATAGTGAACAGGCACTACCTACTATAGTGGCTTTGGTGCCCCTGGGTGCCCCTAAAACGCGAATTCTGGTGCCCCGCCGATGCCCCTGAGCGTGCCTAGTAGGAAGCACTCAGACCCAGGAAATTTGCGGCTGTCCGTTGCTTCATGGTCGGCGTCAGGAAAAGTAGCAAACAACCGTTGCCCCACCAGGGTGGTTCGATATGATTTTCGACGGCAACTTCCCGCAGTCGTATTGATCTGGTCTGGAGGCAGCTATGTTCCGCGCCTTTACCCTATCCGTAGCACTTTTCATTTGCGCAAATTCCGCCACGGCGCAAGATCAGCAAGTATCATATGGCGATATTGAAAAGATGGCGAAGGCTTACGCCGATGGAGGTCAAATAAAATTCGCGCGGATTGAACTCACACCAGGAAAAAACGCTAAGGACAAAGACACTGCGACTTTGATTCCAGCAGATAATACTCTCGCGCAAGTTGCATCAGAATACGATGCCGAACATTTAGTTTTGAACTTCTTGATTGAGAAGTGGAGTTATAAGAAGCTCTTTGAGGATAACGAAATTCTCAAAAAACACCTAGAAGCGACTCAATTGAACAGCAAGAGAATGTATGAACTCATTTTTAATGATAAGCAAAAGTCTACAGATAAAAAAGTAATCGAACTGCTAATTGAGCAAGGCGACAGTTCAAAGAAAGTCTGGTTTGCATTCTGCCGCGAAAAAGGCTACAAGGTCAGCATTGGTCACGGCGCAGTCTTCGTAGAAGCTTTTCTGAGCACAGATCCACCAAACGCAAAAATATGCATGCTGTCAAAATTCGAGTACGAGTTTGCACGGCTGCGTGGCAAGGACGCAGATGAAGAGTTGCGAAAACATGTAGTGGGCAAGATCGACCCATTCACTATGGCAGGCAAGTTCGTATATCTGCTAGAGTGGAAGGATGGCAAAGTCTCGAAAGCATCCGAAGTGTCAATTCCTAATAGCGGCAAATATATCCTCAAGTGAACGACAATGCCTTCACCCACTGCTTCTCAGAAATTCACCAATTACTGGCAGAACTGGCATTGGGCTGGTGGCGCGGTCAAGTCAATCGCCAACCTCTCTATAGTCACAATTCTTGTTATGTTCATTGGTCCAGAAACTGCACGACGACCGTTCACTATTACGGTCTCCGCTGGAGTTGCGGTGATTTGCTCTTTCGTTGTCTTTATTTATATGTCGGGACAAAACCGTAAGGAAAAACTAATTCGGCTTAAACAATTCGCTATTGCTTTTGTCGCCACTGGAGTCGTTTACGCAATTGTGTATTCACTGCTTACCGGGGTTGACATGTCGGGTGATCGCTACGTTAAGGGCTTCGCTTACACGGATCGGATTCAGATGTTCAACCAGCAGTCTGCCGACAAGGGTGAGCCACGGCTTACTGACGATGCAATGGTTGAGATTTGCGAAAACAATCCAAGAAAAGTGTGGGTACCTGCCACCATTGACATTAGTGCGTTTGTTGCGCATTCACTCTGGTTCGTTCTGGTGTTCAACACAACTCTAGTTCTATCAATGGTTATGCTATTGTTGCCTATTCTAACTGATACGACTGTGTCGCCCCGCAACAGCGTCCCTTTACCGAATAGTCAGACCCCAAAGCCGACTTGACTCTGTCCCATCAAACAATTCACTCAACACCTTTGCAGCACACGCCGGGACTATGGCGTTTCCGAGGGCTTTGTTTCTGTGAATGAGGTCGGATACCCCATCAGCCTTTCGACAAGCCAGGGGTTCGCCAAGAAATGACCCTTCGGCTTTGATTCCCTCCCACTCAGCTTCAGAGATAGGTGCATGAGTTGGGCGGGCAGGTTGCCGCACTTCTCCCAAGTCTCGGTAGCCCGCAGGCAGTTCGTCAGTTGCTCGGTACTCATGACCGTGGGCGTGCCGAGGATGTGCCGTGATCCAGAGCCGTTTGCGGGTGTGGATCGCCCCGACATCGAGGGCAGAAAGAGTTTGCCACTCCGCATCGTACCCCGCTTGGTCAAGTCCCCGCAGAATGTCGATAAGTCCTCGACTTTTGAGGGCGGCGACGTTTTCGATGAGGACGAGTTCGGGGCGCAGTTCCTCGATGACCCGGAGCATTTCGTACCAAAGCCCGGAACGCTCTCCGGCGAGTCCCTTCCGCTTTCCGGCGTCGGACACGTCTTGGCAGGGGAAGCCGCCGGTGACGATCCAGGGCGAACGGTGCTTGCTTCTGAGGTCGTGTCCTGAGATACTGCGGATGTCTCCGAGGGCGTGGGCGTCGGGGAAGTTCTTTTGGTATACTTTGCAGGCATAGGGGTCGATCTCGCTGTAGTAATGGGATGAGGCGGGGATTCCGGCTAAGTCGAGGGCGAGCCGGAACCCGCCGATACCCGCGAATAGGTCAAGGTGGTGCATGCTCCTATGGAGGGATAGCAGCAATAAAAATCGCGAGAAATCCGTGCTAAATACGGCATGGAAACAAAAACAACCGACAATAAAGTCGCCGTCACCGCCGTCGTCTCCCTCGCCGCCGCGCTGGCACTCCTCACAGTTAAAATGCTAGAAAAAGGCTTTGAAATCCACCTGAATGGCGAAAGTCCAATCGTCATGGGCAGCATCACGGTCGTCTACCACGCTTGTCTGAGCTACTTGGGTGTGAACGATGTCGAGGTGGACAAGTGAGACTTCAAGCGAAGACTCTCGCCCGCAGCCGAGCCGAAGTTGTAGTGCGAGATTGCCCCCAATCTTTGATGCACGGCGTCGTTCTGCTGCGCGTGATTGAGCTTGTACGGCAGATGCAGCACCCGCTCCGCCAGAGAATAAATTTCGTGCAGGTGGATGTCCGCGCCCCAGCACGAAAATTCGGGGTGGAAAAACCACGTCATGGCGTCGACGGCTTGCCGACTCAGCAGCGGAAAACAGGCGTAGCCGTAGCCGCTGTCCGCTGGGAACCCGTACAAAATGCCGTCCGGGTGCCGCTCTTGATAATCCTTCAGCACCGTGATTGCGATGCGGTCCCAATGCGGCGTGACGAACTCCACGTCGTCGTTCAGCGCTTGCACGTACCGCCCCGTGGACAGATTCGCCAAACGGTTGTAATACCCGTCGCTGAAGTTGTCCTGCCGTTCACCGACGACGACCGTCAGCCAGGGGTACTGATTTTTCAGCCCTTCGGACGCGTTGACCGATTCCGAGTCGTCGGCGTCGACGGCGACCAAGCACTCGATGCGCGACGTGTCTGCGGTCGCTTTTGAGATAGATGCGAGCAACCCCTTGAGCAGGTGCGTCCGCTCGCGGCTGGGCAGAATTAAAGAAAAGTCGATCATTTTAACTGTCTCCATTTTTCGAGTGCGATTTCGGTGGTGTCCGCTGTGATCTCCACGACTTTGCGGTCGGTCGCTTTGGCAACCAGTTCCGCCGTCGCGTCGGGGTGCCAAATCGTGAGGATGCCGTTGCGGATTTGTTGACACTCTTTTCCGACCTCATCGATCCACTTCGCCAGCCGCTTCGCGCAAGAGGTCGACGCGGAGTCCGCGAAAATTTCCCGCAACCCGTTGTCGATGTCGGTGACGTGATCCCGCCAGTTCCCGGAATGCCACCCCAAGCCCCGCAGCTCTTGGACGACCCGCTTGGGACAGTGCAAGACGACGACGTGAGACGCGGAGTCGTCCTTCAACTTGAGTTCCGGCAGTTGACCCAGTGCTTCCTCGACGGTGTCCGCCGCGACGGTGATGATGTCGGCGTTGGTGCAGAGCTTCAATTGGTCATGGGTCGCCCGGTCGTGCCAGACGGTGGCGATCAAATTTTCATCCGCCGCCACTTCCCACTGGATGTCCCGCAGCCAATTCTTGAGGCG
>JANXWE010000154.1 GCA_025351325.1 Fimbriiglobus sp. | reverse complement strand
GCTTTGGGCAGATCGGTGCCGAGTTCGATCCGAGCATGGGCGACGACTTTCACCGTCTTGTTGATGTGGTCGAAAATCACCATGCGGTCGTAGAAACCGAAACAGAGATCGGGAATCCCGCGGTCGTCCGGCGGGGCGTTGGGCAACTTCTCCACGTAGCGGACTGCATCGTAGCCGGCGAAGCCGACGGCCCCGCCACTGAACCCGGGCAAACCGGGGAGACTCGGCCCGCGAAATGCTCCGATCCGCTCTTCGAGCAACTTCAACGGGTCGGGGTGTTCGTATTCCTGAATTTCGCCGCCGGCCAACTGCTCGACCACGCGGTTCCCGTAGGCCTCAAAGGTTTGGAATGGCCCGGTTCCTAAGAAACTGTATCGCCCGACCCGTTCGCCACCGACGACGCTTTCGAACAGAAACGCCCAGCGGTCGCCGCGGATTTTGCAGAACGCCGAGACGGGGGTCAGCGTGTCGGCGACGAGTTGCCGGTAGACGGGGACGACCGTGTGGGACGCGGCGAATGGTGCAAATCCGGAAAACAGTGGGCGGTGAAGCATGGAGGCCACTCGAAACGCGGGATGTCTTGCTAAGATGACATAGGTTTCTCGTCGCGGGCCGGGTAGCACTTGAAACGACAACTCGAGGAATTGGCTCCGCTATGCTCCGCATCACTTTGAACTCCGAACCCCGTTCATTCCCGTCGCCCCTGTTGGTGTCCGAGTTGCTTCGCACCCTCGGGAAGGATTCTCGCAAGCTCGCGGTGGAAGTGAACCGCGTGGTCGTGCCCCGAGCCGAGCAAGAGAAGCGAACCTTAGCGGACGGCGACGAAGTGGAGATCGTCACACTCGTCGGAGGTGGGCAACCGCCGGTCGATACGCCACTCGCCATCGGTAAGTTCCGATTCGCGTCGCGGCTATTCACTGGGACAGGCAAGTACGCTTCGAACGAATTGATGCGGCAATGCCTGGATGCCAGTGGTTGCGAAGTGACTACCGTCGCCGTGCGCCGTGAGCGGCTCATCGACAAAGATGGCCACAGCCTGCTCGATTCGCTCGACCTCACGAAGCTGACCATTTTGCCGAATACAGCGGGTTGCTTCAGTGCCGATGATGCGATTCGCCATGCGCGGTTGGCCCGCGAACTTCTGACCAATTTGGAAAACCCCGGCGCCGGCTGGGTCAAACTCGAATGCCTCGCCGATAAACGAACGTTGCTCCCCGACCCCATCGACACCCTGAAGGCGACGGAAGTTCTGGTGAAGGAAGGCTTCACCGTGATGGTTTACACGTCCGACGACCCGATCTTGGCGAAGCGACTCAAAGAAGCCGGGGCGGCGAGTGTGATGCCGGCGGGCAGCCCCATCGGCAGTGGGCAAGGGATTCTGAACCCGAACAATATTCGCATTTGTCTCGAATATTTGAAAGAAAACGACCCGGACTATCCGGTGATCGTCGATGCGGGCGTTGGCACGGCCAGCGACGTCAGCTTGGCGATGGAACTGGGTTGCGATGGGGTGCTGTTGAACACCGCGATTGCGAGTGCGCAAGATCCACTCCGGATGGCATGGGCGATGCGCTACGCGACGGAAGCCGGGCGGTTGGCGTACTTAGCCGGGCGCATTCCAAAGCGGTTGTATGCCAACGCCAGTAGCCCGACGGAAGGTTTGATCCGACCGAGTTCATGAATGACTGATGTTATCTGTGGTGACAGTCTTTTTGGGAGTCGATGAATGATCCGTTTGTACGCCAGCATCATCTTGACGATCGCTGCGATCCCGGCGTTTGCCGGCGAGCCGGTTCCGTTCCCACGCTTGCTTGATACGGCCGGTACGCCCCGGACGATTGGCGAATCGCTGAAGACGCAGGCCGTCGTTTTGGTCTTCCTCGGGCCGGATTGCCCGCTGTGTCAGCGGTATGCCCCGACGTTGAACACGATTGTCGAAAATGCCCCGAAGTCGGTGGAGTTCTACGGAGTCGTTTCGGGCAGTTCTTCGACGCGTGCGGAAGCGATCAAGTTTGCAACGGATTACAAGCTAAAATTTCCCGTGCTCATCGATGGCGGGGCCGAATTGGCGTCGCGTTTCCTACCGACTCATGTGCCCGAAGCGTTTGTCCTCAACTCAAATGGTGATGTCCTCTACTGCGGTCGCATCGATGATTGGTACGAAGCCCCCGGCAAGCCGAAGGCCACTGTGCAATCCCATGATTTGAAGGACGCCATCGCAGCCGTTGTCGCCGGGAAACCGGTGGCCAACGCGAAAACGAAACCCATCGGCTGCATGTTCGAGGACGACTTAAAAGAAGGAACCGTGCCGGCGAAGGTCACGTTCAACCGACATATTGCCCCGATCTTGCGGGGCCAGTGCGCCGATTGCCACCGGCCCGGTGAAGCGGCTCCGTTCTCGTTGTTGACCTTCAAAGATGCCAGCAAACGTGCCCTGCATTTGTCTGAAATCATTGCGGACGGGATGATGCCCCCGTGGAAGGCTGTGCCGAATTACGGCCACTTCGTCGGCGAGCGCCGCCTGACCAAAACAGAAATAGCGACCATCGCCGCTTGGGCTAAACAAGGCGCACCCGAAGGGGATGTCGCCGATGCCCTGGCGCCGATGAAGTACCCGCAAGGCTGGCATCTCGGCACTCCTGACCTTGTCATCAAGATGCCGAAATCGTTTACGATTCCCGCGAGTGGGCCGGACATTGTCCGGAACTTCGTAATCCCCCTGCCCGACCTGAAAACCGAGCAGTTGGTCACCGCCATCGAGATTCGGCCGGGGAATCGCAAAGTGGTTCACCACGCCATCTGCTACCTCGACAGTTCCGGCACCGCGAAGAAACTCGATGCCGCAGAAGGGGCGTTCGGGTACGAGTCGTACAAGGGTGGCCTGGGCTTCATGCCGACCGGTGCTTTGGGTGGTTTCGCACCCGGCCAGACCCCACGGCACGTGCCCGAAGGGATGGGTCGATTTCTGGCGAAGGGGTCCGATGCGGTGCTGCAACTGCACTACCACCCGACTGGGAAAGACGAGTCTGATCAAACTGAAGTGGGGGTCTATTTCGCGAAGAAACCGGTCACGAAAATCCTCTTCGGATTGACCGTGGAAAACTGGAACATCGACATCGCACCCGGTGAGAAGGGCTACCACCGCAAGGCGGATTACACCTTGCCCGTGGATGTGACCTTCATTCTGGTAGCCCCGCACATGCACCGCTTGGGGACGGAAATGAAGTGTTGGGCGGAACTGCCCAATGGAGAAACTAAGCCACTGATCCACGTCAAAAAGTGGGACTTCAACCAGCAGGACAATTACTTTTTCCAAGAGCCATTCACCCTGCCAAAAGGGACGAAACTGAAAATGGAATCGTGGTTCGACAACGGCGGCAAGGAACGTGTCGTCTATGGTGAACGCACCGAAAACGAAATGGCACTCTGCATCTTTGAAGTGACCACCAAGAGCCTCCCGGACTTGTTCACCGTCGTGGCGGATCAGATCAAAACGCAGAAGATCCTGGAGCGTTTCACCGAGCCGGCCAAGCCGAAGTCGAAGTGATCGTCACTCGTCGATTTTGAGTGGAACCAGTTCGCTCGGTGTCATCGTTTTGGTGAAGACAAACCCATCGAAGACCTCCGGCCAGACGGCTTCGGTGTCGGCGTAGCCGAACGGGCGTGCCACGATGCGACTGCTCCGCAGCCAGTGCTCTTTGGGCAGCCCTTTCAGGTCGATGAAGGCATTCTTGTGCCCCGCATTGTTCAACAAATCGTCGAGTGAACCGGGGCGAGCCGGAGGCACCTGGTTCGCTTCCCGGAACTGGACTAACTTCCATTCGCCCTCGGCCGCGAGGAATGCGACTGAGTAGATTTCCTTCCCGAGTTTCTTCCATACTTCGTCGCCGAAAATCACACTGTTGTGGTAAGTGGGTTCCCGTTTCACACCTCCGCCCGGCTTGAGTACCAGCGTGTCGATCATTTTCGGGTTCCGCATCAAGTGATACGACGCGGCCCAGACGATGATCTTGCGCTTGGCGTACTTTCCCGTGGCGAGCGCCAGAAAATTCTTGGCCATTTGCGTTTCCCGGATCGCCGGGCTTTTGGTTTTATCGGCCATTTTCACATCAATCCCGGCCTGGAGATTTTCAAACCAGTCCTTCCACTGGGTAAGTTCCTCGACAGGAAATTGCTTGTCGGATTTGAGTGACGATACGGCGACACGGAACTTGCCAATGAGTTCCAACTCTTCCGGTGTCGGGAAGCGAGCGCCTTCGGCGAGTTTGTCGAAGGCGACGCAAATGTCCCCTTGTTCTCGTCGGGAGAAGGTATCGTCCGGCAATCGACCCAAGATCCCGGCCACGTCGCTGGAGAGTTCACTCCGCAACACGGTGCCGGTGATTTGGCAATCGAAACCACACAGTTCGAGCGGGGTTTTGTCTTGAATTTGCTTGGCGAGATAGCGGATCAACGGTTGAACTTGTTGACTCTTCGCCCAAATGGGGAAGACGCCCGCCTCGAAATTCTCGAGCGGAGTATTCTCCGCTTTTTGGAACGCGGCCCACGATTTCTGGCAGTCGATCCACCCGCTCTCGAACGCGAGGACATCGAAGCCTTTTTTCTCATGGAGGTATTGGATCAGCCGTGTCTTCGCTAAGAACGTGGCCCCATCGCCATGAGTCTGCTCACCTAAAAAGACGATGCGGGCGTCACCGACGGCTTTGCCGAAACCGTCGAGATCGGTCGTGTCGGTTTCATCGGGGCTGATCGACTTCAGAGTCATCGGATGCGACTTCGCCCAAGTTTGCCGTTCGTCGTCGGCGGCTTGGAGTGCCAACGGGAAAACCACCAGCGGGAAGAGGCAAACGAGCCAGCGCATGGGGAAGTCCTCAGTGGGTCGTAGCTTGTCTCAAGCCGAGCGGGCCAGTCCGCTGCGTTGTCTGGAGTCCATCATCTTGGCTTCGTGGTCCAACAGTCGGCGTTTTCGTTCCAACCCCCAGCGGTAGCCTCGGAGTGTCCCATCGGCACCGACCACGCGATGACACGGCACAAGCAACGAGATCGGGTTGTTGGCACAAGCGCTAGCCACGGCACGCACCGCATTCGGTTGGCCGACCATGGCGGCCAGTTGCGTGTAGGTCCTCGTCGTGCCGAATGGGATCTGACGCAGCGTGTGCCAGACTCGCTTTTGGAATTCACTACCCTCGGCCGCAAGCGGGATGGACGAACTATCTTCACCATCCAGGACATCGAGTGTGGAGGCGAGCAATTCGTGTAACTCCGCATCGTCTCGTTGGACAGTTCGACCGGGGAACTCGGACTGCAACCACGCGGTCAGTTCTACTTCACCATCGCCGAAGCTCGAAGCCACGACGCCCGACTCCGTCGCGGCGAGCAGCAGTTCCCCGAAAACCGTGGGCGAAAGGGTATACGCGATCCTCGTCATTGGAAAATCTCCGAGTGATTGCTTCACGGAGTCCGGTCTGGTTTGAGCCCGATCAGTAGGCACAGTATTCCCCAAGTCGTGACCAACTGCAATAGGCAGAATGCCGCGACGGTGCTTTCCGCACCGTAGTGCATTTGATCGAACAGCCGAAGAATGAAAACGCCCCGGGCCGGCGGTTGGGCGAGTTTGCTCGCGCTGACTTCGCCAAACGCCAGCGCGGCGGTGGCGAGTATCACGAAAAGGAACGCCCGTGCGGTGAGCGGTGCGATCACCCACCGCCACGGGCTAAAAGCCGAACGCCCTTCCACGGAAGCTGTTTCAAGAAGAGATTTCGGAACTCGCTGCATCACCACGGCCATGATCCCACAAGCCAGTGGGAAGAAGCGCAGAACACAGACCCAGATGCCGGGGATCGGTGACGGCTGATCGTAGAGCAGTGAGCGGAGTGGCGGGAATTCGGGAGCGAGATCGAACGTCCGCAACAGCGACCGTTCGGCAAGCACAAGCTCGACTGTGGCTTGCTTGACGGCGAAGCCGAGCAACGGCCCCGGCAACGCGAGGAGCAGCAGCCCGAGGCCGATGATCACAGCGCGATACCGGGCCGATCCGAAACCGAGAGCGCAGGCGATCCAAGCGAGTGAAGCGGTGACAACGCCAGTGATTGCTGCCGAGGCCAAACTGTCGAGCAGGGTGGCCCATTCTGTCCGGACAACTTTTTCAACCCGTTGGCCGAACTCCGAGAAGGAGGGCTGTTGCACTCCGCCACCGGCAGCTTTCCAAACCAGGGCGCCGAGTGGCAAACCGACGCAAATGACGAACGGAACCCAAATCAAAAGCGTTGCTCGAAATGACCGCACTTGAGTCGCACGCGGGACAACTCGGATTGAATCCGCTGGTATTTGAACATGCCGCAAACCCCACCGTGCAATGATCGCAAGGATCAAAGCCGTTGCGAACCAAACCGGGACGGTCGCAGCAATCGCACCGCCCAATCCACTGTTTCGAACGACCATCTGCGTGTACACTTCTTCGGCGAACGTCCGAACCATCATCGCATCGGTGACGGCGATTTCCGTGGCCACTTGCAACCCGACCACGACCGTCGAAACGATCATCGCCCAGGCTAAGCGCGGCAGCATCACCCAACGAAATAGACCACGCGGCCCGGCTGTTTGGAGTGCTTCCTCTTCCAGTGCCGGATTCGTCGTTTGCAAGCTGAGCCAAGCAATCCCTGCGACCCACGGCAGCGAAGCCATGGCGTGAATCCACGCGGCGGGGAGCAATCCGAGTTTCCACGGACGCCAGGCGACATTGCCCGGATCGAGTGCCAACGGGGGCAGCCATTCCCCGAAAATGATCTGCCAGCTCACGGCCCAAACGGGCAACGGAACGAACAGACAGGTCAGCACACCAATGATCAAAGTCCGGCGACCGCCCACGTTGGGAAGTTGCATCCCATATCCCACGGCAGTGCCCAATGGCACCGCCACGATGGCCACCGCAAAAATCATCGTGGCACTATTGAGTAGCAGTGCCGTGAAATCGGATTCGAACCAGACGAGTTGCGCAGTCTGCCAAGATAGGTTTTGCCAAAAGAGTAAAGCGACCGGCAAAGCCAGAACCATTCCCAGTATTCCGATAAACGCGAACCGAAAATAGCCCCCAATCCCCTTGGGATTCGAGGCTGCATTTGCTTTTCGAGTGATCATCACTTCTTCGGCGGTTGCGGAGGTTTTGGATCAGCCGGCTTCGGATCGACCGGCTTCGGTGCCTTCGGATCGACCGGCTTCGGATCAGCCGGTTTGGGGTCAACGGGTGTTGGTGCCGGTTCGGCCGGTTTCACTTCGGGTTTCGGCGCGGGCGGTGGCAATCTTTCTACCGGCGAAATCCTCATCGGCCTCGCGTATTTCGCACCGGCATCACGGAGACAAACGATCAAGCCGTTGTCGGCCCCCAATAAAATGCGATCCGTGGTGGGGTTCTGAATCGGCACGTTGAATCCTGCCACGCTGAGGCTCGTGAGAGGCTTCGCTCGCTTGGTCACCGTGTCGTGGATCCGATCCTTGGCGTACACCAACAATTCGCCCCGGCGGTTCAACACGTAGACGAATTCGTTGTTCACCGCAAGCATGAGGTCCGCCGTCGATTCCGTCCGCCACGTCACATCTCCGGAAGCCACTTCGACCTTGGCGACTCCGGCGTGATCTCCCGAAACGTAAACACCGTCTTTGGTGACGAGCGGAGTGTGGTTGAGAAGTCCGCCCACGTTGGCTTTCCATTCGTACTTCGGGATGTCGGAAGAACCACCCGCAAGGTCGAGGCTGATCAACTGGCCGTCGGTCAGGGTGACGAAGCCCAACTGCGAATCTTTCCCAAAAGCAAACGGCCCGACGAGTGGCCCGGATGGCTCGGCATTGAACGAGCCGGAGACAACCCTCGCCCCGGTTTGCTGCGACACGGCCACGAAATTCTTGCCCGTTTCCGTGATCCAAACCCGCGGCGTTGTGAGCTGCGACTTCGATTGCACCAAAATGGGATCAAAATCAATCTTCTGGCTGGTACCAATCGACCACGCCAGTTCCGGTTTCACCACCTGGGGGCGGAGGTTGGTCAGTTCGAGGAGGCGGGCCACGGATGCCGGAATCACCGCAATGGAAGGCGAGTACTGGTTGTATGTGAGGTAATCCGGATTGAGTCGGTACGGCTGCCGCAACGACGGCAGCATCGAAAGGGACTCGACCTTATTCAGCCCATGGAGGGTGTATGGGGGAACGACGCTCGCCAATGTGGACAGTGACGGAGAGCGTGCTGTGGAGCTTGCACCAGAACCTGTCTCCAAGTACGCTTTCGGGACGGTGGTGCGGTCAAACTCATCATCGGGGATCGATTTCACATTGGTTCGAGTCGAATAACGATCTGCGACCACGTCTGCGGCATTCCGAACTTTTGAATTGTCCAGTGGAGCACCACTGGCTTTCTTCGCCGACGGATCGTTGGTGATTTGCAGGCCCAGTGGCAACTGAAAAGCCATCAACTTCGAGCCGCTGAGTGCGATGTACACTTGGGATTTGTCGGCCAACGGCCCAGTGGAGGGTGCCTCGGGCAGGTCGAATTCGAATTCGAGCAGACCCGAGTAGCGATGAAAACAGTAGAGCTTCGCCACGTTGACGGCGAAAAGGTATTTCGCATTCACCGCCACGTTGTACCCGCTGGTGAAATGCCCCGGATACTTGAACTTCCACTGTTGCCGGCCGGTGCCTTCATCGATCAGAAGCAGCACGCCGGATTTGGTCTGGATCGCAATTTGGTCTTCGTCGAGAATTTGAACTTTCGCCAGTCCGTCCGCTTGTCCGGAGACGGGCACATAGAACGTCCAATCGCTCTTCAAATTCAACCGCTCCAGTGCCTCTTGGGACGGTGGAAAAGCACGGGAATAGGTCGCGGTCGGCTGAGACAGTGCAACGGAACTCGTTGTCGCCAGCGCCGCCAACAAAAGGAACATCCGCATGGTGCGATCTCCGAGTTGCCAGACATCATTCCCTAAAGGATAACATCCGAAACCAGCCGCTGCGATAGCCTAAAGGTTGGGAAGCCACTTGCTAGTATGGAAGGTGAGCCGGGCATGCCGATTGTGCCGATGCCAACAGGGTCATTTTTTACCCAACGCCCGCTTCTTGGCAAAAAATCCCGTGAGCAGAGCCGCACAGCGTTCCTGTTCGACACCCGAAATCACTTGGCAGCGATGGTTCAAACGCGGATCATTGGTGATTTGGTACAGCGTGTGGCACGCCCCCGCTTTCGGATCGGACGCCCCATAAACGACCACCGGCAACCGCGCTTGCACAATGGCCCCGGCACACATCGGGCACGGTTCCAACGTGACGTAGAGAATGCACTTCTCGAGCCGCCACGATTTCAGAGAAGCCGCCGCTTGCGTGATCGCCACAATTTCGGCATGGGCCGTGGGATCTTGGAGCTGTTCGCGCTGGTTGTGGGCCTGGGCGATGATCTCCTGGCGTTCCAACGAGACGATCACGGCCCCCACCGGCACTTCGTCTTCCAGCTCGGCCAAGGCGGCTTCTTCCAAAGCCACCCTCATATGCTCGAGGTGGAAAGGATTTTGGGGATCGCCGAACGAGAGCCAGTCCATCATGGATGTCGCCTGATCCGAAATAGGTGATGGAATATTTCTATTGCCCGCAGAGCGACTTGCCGAGTCGCGGTTGACAGTCACTTTTAAAACCGCGTAAGTTACCCCTTCTCATACGAATGACATCCGAGGAAGGGCGACGTGCCGCGTTTCGTTCAGACTTTTGATTCTGCCATCCGGAAAGGCCAAGCGGGCCTAGGCAACCGGTTGGTTCGCGCGGCCTGCTGGTGGCTGAGTATTCCCTACGCCATCGGGATTTGGTTTCGCAATCGTCGCTTCGACCGGAATCCGAACCGAGCCGTCCGTGTCCCCATTGCCGTGATCTCGATTGGCAATCTCACCCTCGGTGGCACGGGCAAAACTCCAGCCGTGGAATTCTTCGCCCGTCACCTGCGCAACCGAGATTGCCGAGTGGCTATCCTCAGCCGAGGGTATGGAAGCGACACCGGGCCGAACGACGAAGCTTTGCTCTTGGAGGATAATCTTCCGGATGTTCCCCATTTGCAAGGTCGTGATCGGGTGGCGCTGGCCGCGACGGCGTTGGAAGAATTGGAGAGTGAGGTGTTACTTCTCGACGACGGATTCCAACATCGCCGGCTCCACCGCGACTTCGACATCGTGCTGATCGACGCCACGCGGAACATCTTCGACGAACACTTGTTTCCGCGCGGTTTACTCCGCGAACCGGTCGCCAGTTTGCAGCGGGCGCACGCGGTGATTCTCACGCGGTGCGATCGAGCGACCCCCGGAAGTGTCCGGGTACAAATGGCGGAGTTGAACCGACGATTCCCCCACTTACTGTTGGCAACGGCTCGACATTCCACTCTTGAGCTAATCCGTGAGGGAACAATTCCCCTCGAACCAAGCACCCTACGCGGTCGTTCGGTACTGGCGTTCTGTGGGATCGGGAACCCGGAAGCATTCCAGAAAACCCTGGTCGAACTCGGGGCCAACCTGATCGGTTTTCGGCCGTTTGCAGACCACCAAAAATACACCCGAGACGACGTGGAGAGTTTGAGAAGTTGGGCCGCGACATTCCCCAGCGAAACAGTGGTGGTGACGACTCAAAAGGATTTTGTGAAGCTGCGGACGCCAGATCTCGAGGGACGCCCACTATTGGCACTGCGGATCGAATTCGCGTTCCAATCCGGCGAATCCGAATTGCTAGCTCGGCTCGATTCCATGTTGCCGGAGTCGATCCACGCATGAAACGGCTGGCGCTATTTCTGCCCAACTGGATCGGTGATGTGGTCATGGCCACACCTGCCATTCGAGCAGTCCGTGAGTATTTCCCAAATGCCGAACTCGTCGCCGTTTGCAAGCCTTATGTCGGCGAAACACTGGTGGCATCCCCGTGGTTGGATCGCACAGTATTTTTCGGGAAGGGTGGCCCGCGCGAAGAGCGATTCTGGAACGTGGCCCGCGAATTGCGCCGGCAACCCATCGACGCGGCGATCCTCTTTCCGAACTCGTTCCGCGCAGCTCTGCTCGCCAAAATCGGCGGTTGCGCTCAACTCTTTGGATTCGCTCGCTACGGTCGGGATAGCCTGCTCTCGAAGCGTCTCTACGCGGAGCGAGGCCCGGACGGAAGCTTCCGCCCGATGCCGGCCATCGACGACTACAACCGGATCGTCCGCTTACTGGGCGTGCCCGATCCGGGCCATCGGATGGAATTGTTCACGACGGATGCGGATGCACAAGCAGCGGACGAAAGCTGGACTCGGCTGAAGTTAAACACGTTTCCGCGAGTGATCGGTCTGAATCCCGGTGGGGCGTTCGGCGCCTCGAAACATTGGCCTACAAAGTATTTCGCCGAGTTGGCCCGGATGCTCGCCGCACGGGGATACGGTGTTGTCGTTCTCTGCGGGCCGAGCGAACGGGAAGTCGCCCGCGACATTGCTACCCAAGCCGGAGTTCCAGGCGTCACACATCTGACTGACAACCCACTGTCACTCGGATTGACGAAAGCCATCATCCGTAGGCTAGCGTGCTTGGTCACCACCGACAGTGGCCCGCGCCACTTTGCTGCCGCATTCAACCGACCCGTCGTCTCGCTGTTCGGCCCGACCCACATCGGCTGGACGGAAACGTACTTTCCCAAGGCCGTTCACTTGCAAAAGGCGGTGCCATGTGGGCCGTGCCAGCTCCGGGTCTGCCCGCTCGACCACCGCTGCATGACGACACTCACACCGGCCGAAGTTTTTGACGCCACTCTGAATTTACTTCACACCGAGGACCAGCAGGATGCTGACCGCAACCCCCGTATTCGCCAAGCCAGTTGAAGCGGCGACTCCGCATGCCGGCTGGATCGAAACCCACCCACGCTACCGCGTCTGGCTGCGCAAATGCGGTTTGGAATCGGCGTCCGAAACGCTCGCGCTCCGCGGCGAAGTCGTCTGCGGCCACGCCGACCGACACGTCGTGAAGGTCGAACTGCACTCCGGCGTTTCGACCCGACACGCCTATTTGAAGCGGGAGCACGTCGTCGGACGCCGGGCGCGATTTCGCAATTGGCTCGCGGGTTTCGGCTGGATCTCGCGCTCTGAACGCGAAGCCCGCACGCTCCAGAAACTCGAAGAGCTGGGACTGCCCGGCCCACAGTGGCTCGCCTATGGAGAGGACGCTGTGGGCAAAGCCTTCTTGCTCATCGAAGAGTTGACGGGGGCAATCCCGCTGCGCGAATATCTTGATGATAACGAATTGTCAGCGAATGAAAGTCGCCTGCTCGCGGAACGATTGGGCCGTATGCTGGCGGAGTGTCACGCGGCCGGGATCGGCACGCCTGAACTTTCGGCCAAGCACGTTTTTATCCGGACTGCTGCCTTGCAACCGACGCTGATCGACTGGCAATCGAGCCGGCAGAATCGAGCGATTCGTCCGGCGGAAGTCGCGGCTTGGTTCGGGGCACTCCACGCCACACTTCCGGCTGATTTGGTGACAGATCGCACCCGATTGCGAGTCCTCTGGGCTTACCGCCGCGTGATGAAAGCAAGCGGAAAAGCTTTGTTGCAAACTTTTGAACAATCCGTGAAAACCATCAGGAACGCTTCGCAAAATCAAGCGGGGCGATCATCTGTACGTCAACAGCTCGGAGCGACCGGCGTCGCACCGCAACGGCTTGTGTGGGTCGAGGGCGAAACGATCGTGGCCATTCCCGAAGTCGCTATGATCTGGCCCGCGAAACCGACCCAGAAACCCTTCTACGGATTGCCGGCCGGCACGGAACCTGTCGAACTCGCCGACGTCACCATCGGTAAACTCATACGCTTCAAATCGTTTGATCCACTCGGTCGCATCGTCGCCGTGTTGCGCGAACGGCCCTGGCGATCCCCTGCTGCCAATGCCGCCCGCGTATTGTTCCATCTCCAGCGTTTCGACATCGCCGGGCCGAAGTTACTCGCGTTCGGCCAACGCCAAACTTCACTGTGGTGTGTCGAATCTTTTGTGATTGTCGACAACCCCGATCCGATCCTTCAACCCCCGGTGAGCTTTGCTGAGATTGGGCGATTCCTGCACCGACTCCACGAAGTGGGTTGCCGCTTTCGACGCTGTGATCCGGGTGAAG
Source organism: Fimbriiglobus sp. (assembly GCA_025351325.1). Classification (GTDB taxonomy): domain Bacteria; phylum Planctomycetota; class Planctomycetia; order Gemmatales; family Gemmataceae; genus JALHQU01. The sequence continues at coordinate 406 of JANXWE010000154.1, read as the reverse complement.
CACCACTGCTCGCTCTGGCTCCGGAACTCGAGCTGACCATCCATGTGGTGCGACGCATTTCTGCTAAACAGGCGCGGTCCGAATTGGCTGCGGCACTCGTTGGTTGGAATCACACCGATATGATGCAAGTTCTGCTTTCGTACTCGGGGCCATCATGGCGGTGACCGCGATTCTCCATCAATCTGACGACTGGCCAGCGTTCGCTGGCTCCGATTGGGCAAGCACGATTTTAAGTATCCCGGTGACGGATCGCTTCCATGCCAAACAAGGCCGGTCGATCGGTCGTTGGACGTTGACGTCGGCTACGGGGAATCAACTCGTCGTCTACTTGAAGCGACATTACGAACTCCCGCGCTGGCACGGATTCCTGGCGCGACTCTTCCCGACTTCAGCGTGGTCACCGGGC
>JANXWE010000138.1 GCA_025351325.1 Fimbriiglobus sp. | reverse complement strand
ACCCATGAGCGAGCCCAAAGTCCACCCCGACGATTACATGCAGTTCCTCATCGCCACCCCCAGGGCGTACACCGCCACCGAGGCCGCCAAGGTCCACCCCGAACTCCCCGACCCCCCGGCCCACGACGCCTTCACCCGCCTCCTGCACCGCCTCGAGCCCGACCCGGCCGAACTCTGGCGCGAGTCCCGGCACCACGTCCGCCTCGACGACGGCGTCCTCGTCGTCGACGACTCGACCCTCGACAAGCCCTACGCCAAGGCCATCCAACTGGTCACCCGCCACTGGTCCGGCAAGCACCACGCCGTGGTCCAAGGGATCAACCTGGTGACGATGCTCTGGACCGACGGCGAGCGCCACGTGCCGTGCGACTACCGCCTGTACGACAAGGCCGACGGCCTGACCAAGAACGACCACTTCGCGGCCATGGTCGCGGACGCCCACGCCCGCGGCTTCCGGCCCCGCTGCGTGGCGTTCGACGGCTGGTACAGTAGCCTGGGGAACCTCAAGTCGATCGGCTCGCTGGGGTGGACTTGGCTGACCCGGCTCAAGTCGAACCGGCTGGTCGACCTCGACCGGCAGGGGGCGAAGGCGGTGAGTGCGACGGCGATCGCGGCCGCCGGGACGGAGGTCTGGCTGCCGGGTTTCGGGCTGGTCAAGGTGTTCGGGATCGTCGCCCCAGACGGCGGCACCGCGTACTGGGCGACCAACGACCTGGCGATGACGGGCCTGGATCGGGTGCGGGTGGCGGACTGCAGTTGGGCGATCGAACACTACCACCGGGGGATCAAGCAGTGCACCGGCATCGAGCGGTGCCAGTGCCGCAAGGCGAGGGCGCAGCGCAACCACGTCGGGCTGGCGCTGCGGGCGTTCCTGCGTCTGGAGGTCCACTGCTTCGCGCGGGGGGTCAGTTGGGTGGAGGCGAAGGGGTCGATCATTCGCGACGCCGTCAGGGCGTACCTCAACCAACCCCACATTCGCCTCCCACGAGTGCTTACTGCGTAACACCTAAACGCTTCTGCTTTCCGAGTTCCTCGCGCATCGCGTCGTCAATTCTCAGGCGGTACCGTTCGTGGACGCTGTCGTCGGTCTTGGTGTTCCAAGTCAACAGGAGCACGGCCTCACCCCCACGACGCTCTGGCGTAATTGAGAAATTCAAGTCGTACGGATGGCGTGGGGAGTCCTCCTTGGCTTTGACACTCACGATGGCTCCGCTCGTCTCGTCACGCTTGGCAACACGGCTCAAAATGTCTTGAAACGTCGCGCTCACAAATTTAGGGGGTTCTGCGGAGTGCGTTGCGCTGCACGACACCAACAGGCCGACGATGACGGCTGGCCAAAGTCTCTTCACGGCTCGACTCCCGATGGCACTGCCACGCATCTCTCAACGCCCCACGCCGCCAAACAGTAGACCTGCTGCACAATAGGGGTTGGAAGCTGTAGAACGTGGGGATGACACCCTCCGCCCGTCTGCTGAAGCAGCCCGAGACGTTCCGCCGACTCACTGGGCTGACCCCGGTCGCGTTCGACCGGCTGCTGACCGACGTGACGGCCGCCTGGGAGGCGGCCCAAGCCCGGCGCGGTCAACGCAAAGGGCGGAAGCGGCGAATCGGGGCGGGTCCCCCGTTCGCCCTGGCCCTGGCCGACCGACTGCTGATGCTCTTGATCTACTACCGGACGTATGTCCCGCACGCCTTCCTCGGCTTCCTGTTCGGCATCGACGACAGCACCGTCTGCCGGAGCAACCGCCGGATCGAGCCGCTGCTCGCCGGCGTCTTCCGCATCCCCGAGCGGAAGGTCGAGCTGTCCCCGGACGAGATCCGGGAGCTGTTCTTCGACGCCACCGAGCGGCCGACGAACCGCCCGGAGCGGGGCCAGAAGGCCTACTACTCGGGGAAGAAGAAGCGGCACACGATCAAGCACCAGGTCGTGGTGGTCCGGAAGAAGAAGACGCCGGGCCGGGGGCAGAAGCCGCGGCGTTTGCGGATCGCGTGCGTGTCGAAATCGTTCGCCGGTTCGGCGCACGACAAGCGGGTGTACGACCGGGCGGGGGTAGTGATTCCGGCGGGCGTGCCGGCGTGCGGGGACACGGCGTACCTGGGGACGGGGATGGAGACGCCGACGCGCAAGCCGAGGGGCAAGGAGTTGACGGGGCGGCAGAAGCGCGGGAACCGTCGGGTGAGTCGGCGGCGGATCGTGGTCGAGCACGGGATCGGGAAGATGAAGATCTGGCGGATCGCGGCGGACAAGTACCGGAACCCGCGGCGGCGGCACACGCTGATGTTCAAGAACGTGGCCGGCCTGCACAACCGGATGTTCGCCGCGTGAGCCGAGGGCCGACCCGCCGGACCCCGCGCGACCACACTCGAAACCGCCCCACCCCTATTGCGCAGCAGGTCTAATG
>JANXWE010000111.1 GCA_025351325.1 Fimbriiglobus sp. | reverse complement strand
CGCACCAGTGGCGGCGCCCCAGAAGCGGAACCGACGAAGACGAATGGCAGCGGCAGCGGCCGGCCGTCGGGCGTGATGCGATCTTCGAGCGTTTCGAGCGTGAAGCGGGACGGCTTCCAGCCGAGGGGGATTTTGCGAGAGACTACCGTTCGACGGCCCAAGCCCAATTTGGCGAGCCGGGTCGACCAATCGTCGAAGAGGTAGTCCCAGACTCGGTTCAAAGCTCGGAAGCGGGTGGATCGCATGCGGTGGCATCCTGGAAAAATCCGGATCACTCACAAAACCTGTCAGACAGTCGCGCTGGTGACTTCTCATAAAGATTTTGACGCTCTCGCCGACCCCCGTCAAGGCGCGATATCGTTAAATTCGGAAAACAGCTCAAGTTTTTGCTCGAGGACAAAACGCATTCCGCACACTTCGTCGTGAGCTCTGCACATGGATCATAGCTCTTTCTTCACGACCGGTACTTCCCATTCGGAATCGGCGTGTTGCGGTTCAGCACGTCTTGAAGGCTCTGCGAATGCAGTTAGGAGAGGATGTGATTTTTTCGATTGTCGCTCGACAGGGAGTTAGAGTTTTAATCTTGCGACTGATTTCGGAAAAAAGCTTCAGTTGTTAGCACTCTTGTATCGAATTCTCGCCCGCGCAATTCCGCTACCATTTTGCTAACGGCATGGCACATTCCGAAGCCTGTCGCATACAATACGCATGCCCTGCTAAGAGTTCCGAATTCACTCAAAAACAAGGGTAATCCACACGAAATCGATGCGAAGGCAACGCAGGGGAAATGCGGCTCAGCTAGGTGCGGCGCCTGGTTCGGCGTCTGCACCAATTCGTCGGCGCTGTTGCCTCGACCCGGTCTACTTTCCCGGAACAAACACGACAGCCCTCGTCGTCCCATCGGCCCGACCGAAGACAACACCGATCCGCCACGCACCACCGGCCGGGCCGTTTAGGTACACCACGACCACCCCCTTCGGATCGGCCTTCGGGAAGGTGGTTTTTTGAAGCTCGGCGAAGTCGCGCAAATGATCCATCGCACGGGCCGTCTCGTTGGAATCAACGACCTCCATGTATTCGGACGGCGAATCGAGGCGATTGCCCACGGCCGCCGCGATTTCTTTCCGGGTAGGTTCCTCCAGGATCTTCTGGACAGTCACGACGGCCAGCCGCTTCCACAGCATCTCGTTTTGGGCTTTGACCTCGGCCAGCTTCGCCGCGACGGGCGCGTCGTCCCAGGGTTCTGGCCTGCCCACGGGGACCGCCATCGTTGTCAGAGAAAACACCACACCGATTAGTAACTGAGCCATTACCATTCCCTCCTGAAGAGTGTACAGGTCCATCGACCGCGCCCACCGCCGAACGAATCCATGCATGCCGGGTTTCGGGTACCTTCGAAGGTGGTTTCCGATTTCCGTTTCCCAACATCGGAGCATGCGACGTCTCTCATTTTGGCCATTGACCTCGGCAAATTCAACCGCGTCCTCTGCGCCTTCGACACCGACACCCGCGAGGCGTCGTTCCGGACGGTCAAGACGCCGCCCGAGATTCTGCGGATCGAATTTCTGCGACAACCCGTTGTCAGTGTGGTGATCGAGGCGTGCTCGCCGGCCGGTTGGGTGCACGACCCGTGCGAGGAGCTGAAGCTTCCGTGCCTCGTGGCCAACACGTCGGGAGCCGCGTGGCAGTGGAAGAACGTCAAACGCAAGACCGACCGGGACGACGCGCTCAAGCTGGCCAAACTCGCGAGCCGCGGGGAGTTGCCGACCGTGGCGTTACCGGCGAAGGCGATGCGCGAGTGGAAGAGTCTGATCGGCCTGCGCAGGCGTTTGGCCGGCGAGCGCGTCCGCGGTCAGAACCGGATCCGGGCCTTGCTCGTGAGCCAAGGGTTGCCGGCGCCGGTGGGGAACCGGGCCTGGACGGCGGCGGGCTTGGTGGGCCTGGGCGAGTTGGCGAAGGCGTTGCCCGACTGCTCGGCCGGCGATCTCTGGCGCGGCGAATTGACGCTGCTCTTGGACCGGCACTCGTTTTTGGTCGTCAGATCGGGACGATCGAGGCGAAGCTCGACGCGCTCGCAACCGCTGACAAGTCGGCGTCACTGCTGGGGTCGATCCCCGGCGTCGGAACGGATCGTCGCGGTCGGATCACGAAGCGGGGTCCGAAAGTGCTGCGGAGTGCACTCGTGGAGTGCGCGTGGTGTTTGCTGCGGTACAACGCGTGGGCGCGGGAGGTGTGGCAGCGGCTGATCGCGAACGGGGTGTCGAAAAGAAGAAGGCGGTGGTGGCGTTGGCACGGAAACCGTTGGTGCGCTGTTGGGGGATGCTGAAGCGTGGGGACCCGGTAGCGGCCGCGGCGGCGTGAGGCGGCGAGGGAAAGTGAGTTCGCGAAGCGGCTGGCCAGGCATGGGAACGAGGGGATTTGTCCAGGGACCACCGGGTGACCGCGAAGCTGGGTCGAGTCGGGTGACAAGCGATTGTCACTCAGATTGTCCTAACGAAGGCGGCACCCGGCTCGCATTCGGATCCGTGAGGCCGGGGCTTGCCCCGTGACCTCGAATAGTCGACGGAATCCCGAACCCCGTTCCCTCGAGTCGCACCGACGCCCGCGAGCTGGAACAGGTGGAAAGTACGAACCGAAGAAGGAAGAAATGATGGATTGAAGCTCGACACCAACCCGGCATCATAGTCGACCCAGCTCAGCAGCGGCGGGGGCCGCCTGCAAGGACGCTGAAGCTCGGAAAACCAGGATGGCGGCCCCGGTCAGCTTCAGCCGGTGGTTCGGCACCGAACCCAAGCCAAGCCTACTGGCGCCCTACCTCTGCTGGTGAGGGCGGGAGCCCCTCCGCAGAGGCCGTTGCGGAGCTGCTCGGCACCACCCCGACTTTGATCCCTACGGCGGCCAGCCAGATGCCCGCTAACAAGACGAAGTAGGCGATTGGCCTTACGGTCTCCGGGTAATCGCCCTTCAGGTTTATGTTCACCGAGGGATTGGTCTTCAGGCGCTCCCCCATGATCTCAGCTAGCCGCCGGCTATTGTCCGCGCTGAGGGAAGCCAGGTAAAACTGCAGCGCCAACGCGCCCAGGACGCAAAGCGTACCACAGATGACCAGGGTAACGCCAAGACGCGAACCTGGGCGCTCGGTAACGTGGCTGAAGAACAACAGGTTGGCCAGTAAGGCCACGGCCAGCAGCGCGATGCCGAAGCCTATTGCCCTGGCGTCAGGCGGGCTCAGGCTCTCGCCAATCGTGTGGCTCGCCAAGATCCAGGTGGCGATGCCAATTGGAACGATCAAGAGCAAGGCCGGGGCAAGCATCGCACGATTGAACATGGTGAGTTACCTTTCGTGGCGTCGCACAAAGGTGCCGAACGACC
>JANXWE010000096.1 GCA_025351325.1 Fimbriiglobus sp. | reverse complement strand
TGAGTCACCACCCGACCCCTCACGCTGACCGGCTCGCCGGTTCATGTCGTTGCTGCTTCCACTTCAACAACCGGTTTGGGAACCTTTGTGAACAGGGGCTTGCGGAAGACCCGTTTCCGGTCGGCGGGGAGCCAGAGCGCGTGCGGGATGGAGCCACTCTTCGGCGTCAGCGGGATTTCATCCAAGATGCAGGTGAGGAAGGTGGACTTGGCCACGAGTTCGATGCGGGCAAAGTCGCCGTCGGATTGGATCGGGAACCGTTCCAGGAATGCTTTACGGTAGACTTTGAACGCCGAATTCGGATCTTCGAGCGGCACTCCGTAGACAATCCAGGCGCCCAACCCGCGAAGGTGTTCGCGGAGGCCGAGCCAACCGGGCAAGGGATCAAGCGGTAACCCCAAAGCGATCCGGCAGAAGCCTCGGTAGAGTCGGCCCAGAGTTTTCCAAAAGAGTGGCACGGCGACGCCGGTGCGGCAGCCGTTCACGATGTCGGGCTTCCGCATGACGAGTTGATCGGTGGCCGGATCTTGAAACTCAGATTCCACATCCATGCGGGCGAGTAAATTCTTCAAGTCGGCGGGGGTGTACGGGTAATCAGCGGCACTCGTAGCCAGCAGCGGGTGCTGCACTTCCGGCAACGCCAATCGCAAACAGGCCCCGAATCCGGCCGGCGCTTCCAGCTTCAACACGCGGCTGTTCTTGCCGCGCTGCACCGTCAGTTCGGCTTTCGCAGCGGTACCATCGGTGCTGCCATCATCGACGATCAGCAGTTCCCAAGGCCGACCGATGGAGTTGAGGGCGGACATCCATCCGGAGATCAAGCCGTCGATGGTGCCGACGACGTTCCGCACGGGGATGACCACGGACACGGCTTCGAGAGTGGTATTCATGTCGGTAAGATAAGAAGGCGCTGGCGGAATTTCAGCAGTCGCCGGGATCTTATCATTGGATCCAACTGTGAAATGCCGGATCGTCTCCACTGGACGTATCACACGGCAGGGATTTCCCGCTGCGACAACCCCTTCCGGCAAGTTCCGGGTGACGACGCTGCCAGCGCCGATGACGGTGCGGTTGCCGATGGTCACCCCCGGACAGAGGATTGCTCCGCCACCAATCCAGACATCAGAACCGATGGTGATCGGCTTGGCAAATTCCCGAGTTCGACGCAGGTCGGCTTCAATGGGATGCGTCGCCGTATAGATTTGCACGGCCGGGCCAATCAGCGTGTAGTCGCCAATGCGAACCGGGCAGACATCGAGCACCACGCAATTGAAATTGAAAAAGACACCGATTCCAAGTTGGATATTCGAGCCATAGTCGCAGTAGAACGGCGGCTGAACCCATGCGGTATTGCCCCCACTCCCGAACAGAGTCACCAGCAGCCGGCGTCGCAATTCGGTGTCGGGTTCCCGGGTCGCGTTCAAATCCCAGCACAGGTCGCGTGCCCGAGCACGGAGCCGCACCAACTCCGCATCGTGTGGGTCGTACAGCTCCCCGGCCAACATGCGGGTTCGTTCCATGCCCATTTCCGGTGGTTCCACGGTCACTTGTCCCCCACCACTTTGGTGACTTCCAGCTGCTTGAGAATCCGCTCTAGATCGAGCTTCAGTTCGACCGCCTCTTCGGCGGGTAACCGTGCGGCGACGAGGACTCCACCGTGGGGGCCACTGCACACGGCGTATTCCAGTCGCGTTTTGCCGGCCTTGAATTCCGCGTCGATGCCGAAGCGGTCGACGCGGTTCGGCTTCTCGGCCGTGCGAACCGGTGCGAGAATGGGCGAGATCTTCGCCTGCTGCTTGGCGAGGAACCCCTTCACTTCATCCTGGTATTTCTCGGCAGTCGGCAAGCGGTCGGTCGCTTCGACGGTCAAGAGGATGCCGCCACCCTTCGATTCGTCGAGTGTCAGTTGCCGGCCCTTCACCCCGCCGACGCGCCAACGGCGTGGGTAGAGGAACTTCAGGCCGAGATCGGCGTTGTCGTACAGCAGCAGCGAATTCTCCGGGGTCGGCTTCAATTCTTTGCCGGTGAGCTTCGCATCGGAAATGTCGTCGAACTCTTTGGATGGCGAGCGTGTCATCGTGAAGGTGCCATCAATGCGGCCGATGGCCTTACCGTCGGCGCCGAGCATTTCGTGGATGCCGTTGAGCTTGAGGTACGTCAGCCGACCGGCTTCGAGATCGAAGTAGGCGGTGCCATCGAGCTTCTGCCGGGTTGGGCCATCTTCGTTGGTGCCACTGACGGTGCCGGTGATGCCGAGCTTCGCCAGCTTGCGGGTATTCAACGTGATCACGCTGGCGAATTCCACGGCGAGACTTCCCTCGTCGATGCTGTCGAGATCGGTGAGTTCCGCGATAGCGGCGGCGCTGGCCGCCCACTTGGCCCCCGGCTTCACCTCGATTGTGGGCAACAATCCGGCCACGAGTACGGGGGTGAAGATGTCGTGCTTCACCACGTCGATCTCACTCCAGAGGAGGGCACCATCCGGGGAGAACGGAGCTTTCTTTCCCTTCTCGGAACGGAGGACGACCAACCGGCGAACCGCGTCGCGGATGGTGGCTTTCTGCTCCTTCTCGGCGATGGTGCGTTTGAAATCGATCCCCCGGTAGACCCGGATCACTTTGTCGGTCTTCGGTTCGTCGGCGGCCAGCGGACGTTCGTCGTAAACGAGGGTCGAGTTCCCTTCGACGGCGACTGCCTCGGCTGGCTCTTTGCCGGTGGCGAGCGCCAAACGTCCAGCCATGGTCACTTTGAGTTCAACGCGGTAAGGCGACGCTGGGTCGAACTTCTCGGTTAAGCGGATGGCCTCTTGAGCCGAGATGAACGATGCGAACCCAAACACAAGCACGAGTGTCAGCATGTGAACGCGCATCGCCGTCTCCCGAATGTCGCCGGTGAAATCGAATGCATTCTAACGCCGGGGCCGGCTTCTGCGTTGTACCGAATAGATGTTCACGATGGAAACGAATCCGATGGGCGAGAAAACTCGGAATGGAGCGAATTTGCCAACAAGGCAGTCGCGGTGCCAAAATATTTGTCAGATTGCAAAATTGCTCTCAAGTGTCGGTAACAATTGGCATTCATCGGGCAAGAGGCAGTCGATTGGAGCGATGGAAATGTATCAGGATTGTCACAGCGGATAAATCTTTGGGTACTGCTGAGCGAAGAACCAGTGCGGCCGATGGGCTTTATGGCGAGTTTGAAGCAGACTCCGGAGGAAACCGAAACCGGGCTCGTGATTGGCCTGCGATTTGCTAAATTTATTCCCGCACACCAAGAGTCACTCCAGCCCACACGATTTCTTGAACTGAATTCCCTATTTTGTTCGGAATACGACGATTGCTCGTCTCATTCTGAGCGAAACTGAGTCTATGACTCAAGGGTAGCTTCTTTCCTACTGACCTCGACTATTTGCTGGCTCCATGAGGAAATACCGAAAGAATTTTCGGAATTTTATGTATGACTCGGTGTGGAACGGCGTCTCATTGTAGTTGAGTTGCCGCAAATGCAACCCTTCGACCCCAGAAAATATCGGAGACCGACCTCACCCCGGCGGCCCCCTGACCCCACGGATGACACTCAGACAGCCGCACCAGCGGAACGGAGGACGATCGTGACGACTTTCAAACACCCCACGATGCGTGAACTCACGGACCAACAGGTTCGCTTCGCGCTTGTGACTCGCCGACAAGAACAACTGACCCGAGCCGAGAAGCTCCTCTCGGAAATTGATCCCGCCAAGATTTACCCGTACCAGTTCGTCGTGTTCCGCATCACGGACTTCCGAACCGATGCGAACCCCGACTTGCGGATGGCCGGGCACGACCTCACGCACGACCTCGCCCTGTTCATCAAAAAGGTCGAGCGGTCGCTGCCTCCGTTGCCGATTGAACTGGCCGCCGAACCGATGCTCACGCTCGAAGAAGTGAGCAAACAGTTCAACGTCTCGACGAAGACCGTGAGCCGCTGGCGGTTGCTCGGGTTGACCGCCCGCCGAGTCCTGCGCGGCAGCCGAAAACATCTAGGCTTCCCGCAGTCCAGCGTCGAAGCCTTTGCCCTCGCCCACCGCACCCAAGTGGAACGCGGTAGTCGATTCAGCCACCTGAGCGAAATCGAGAAAGACAGCATCCTGCTGACGGCCCGCCAGATGGCGGTGACCGGTGGCAGCTTGACGGAAGTGTCCAAAAAGCTCTCGCAACAGTTCGGCCGCTCGGCCGAAGCGGTGCGCTACACGATCAAGAATTTCGACCGGGCCCACCCGGATCACGCGGTGTTCCCGCTGTTGGGTTCGCCGCTGAATACCGATTCGAAGACCAAAATATTCAACGACTACCAGGAGGGGAAGCCCGTGGACCTGATCGCCAAACGCTTCGGCCGCACCCGGTCGAGTATGTATCGGGTCATCAACGAAGTCCGGGCGGAACAGCTCATCCGCACCCCGGTCGACTACATCTACAACCCGGAGTTCGACGACCCGCTGATGGAAAAGATCATGCTCGAACCGATTCCGGATCACGAAGAGTTCGAAGAGAAGCTGCGGACGATGCGTGCCCCGAAAGACGTCGAGCCGACCATGGCGTACCTCTACGAACGACCGCTGCTGAACAAGCCGCAAGAAGCCCACCTGTTCCGCAAGATGAACTTCTTGAAGCATCAGTTGCACAAGCTCAAGGACGGTCTCGATCCGAGCCGCGTGCGGGCCACAGACTTGCACAGGATCGAAACGTTGACCGAGAAGATCAAAGTCTGCCGCGACTTGCTGATCGAGTGCAATCTGCGTCTCGTGCACAACTCGGCATCCAAGCATTTGCAGATCGGCCAAAACTTGGACGAGCTGAAGTCGGACGCCCACATCTCGATCATGCGGGCCGTGGAGAAGTTCGATTACGGTCGCGGCTTCAAGTTCAGCACCTACGCCACGTGGGC
>JANXWE010000063.1 GCA_025351325.1 Fimbriiglobus sp. | reverse complement strand
TCGGCAAGCGTCACAGCTGGCAGCACCAATTCTTTCCAAGGCCGCGTGCCGAACTGCCGGTGGGCCAACGCGAATCCACGCACGGTACCGGGCACGCCGGCCGTCTTCGCCGATTGGAACGGGATCTCCTTGGAGAACATAGTTGGTGTCGCGGCGGCCGGGGCGACTTCGCGGTAGTCGATGAAAGCGGGTTTGCAGTCCGGACGGTGAATCAGCAGGAATCCGCCACCGCCGATATTGCCCGCCTCGGGCCACGTGACCGCCAACGCGAAGCCGACGGCCACGGACGCATCAACGGCGTTGCCTTTATTTTTCAACACCTCCACGCCGACAAGAGTGGCGGCCGGAGAGACCGTAACCACCATGCCACCACCGGCGGTCTCGGTGGCGATTACCGTCGGCACGAATGGGAACAGAACGACGATGGTGCAGAGCATTCGCATGATGGCAGATCCTGGGGGAGTATCCAAAACTGTAGCGACTTTCGACTTGAGTCCAACTCCGGAGTTTCTCAAAGTTCACCGCACTCTACTAGGCGCAACCGGTGTCCTCCTTCAACTCGTCACAGTGTCGCCGTCGCTTCCACTTCTCGGCCCGAATCGACTCCACCGGCACCGCCCGTAGCTTCGATACAACCCGCACTGGTTCGCGCGTCCGCTCCGGGGTGCTTCGACATGCGTCGCCTTTCGGTCAGTTTGCTCTTGAGTTGCTGGGCCGTGCTCGGTTGCCGGACGACGGCGGTTTCCCAACCGCAGGCCTCCGAGGTGATCGCACGGGGTGCCACGCCGAAAGACGAAACCGACCATCTGCGTTTGGCCGCGGAGCACCTCGATCGGGCCGACGAAGCCGGGGCCGTGCCCCATTTGCAAGCCCACCTGCGGTTGCAACCCGATGCCCTGATGGTGCGGGCCTACTTGGGGGAACTGCTGATGAAGACCGGCAATCGGCCGGAATCGCAGAGCCAGTTCGAGCGGTTCACCCGCGATGCAGCCGGGGCGACCGGGCCAGCCAAAAAGCATCTGATCCACGTGCACACCCGGCTGATGGAACTGGCCGGCCAGACCGACGACACCTACGCCGAACAACTGCACCGGGGAATCGGGTTGCTGCTGTTGGTGAAGCAGTGGCACGAAAGCAGCGCACCGGCCGATGAGGCACTGGCCGAACGAACCTTGGTGCAAGCGGCCCAAGCGTTGAAACGAGCCGACGGCGAGAAGCCGAACGAGGCCCGCGTCTGGCTCTACCTCGCGGAAGTGTGGTACGAACTGGAACAACCGTCGTCGGCGCGGAATGCCATTCGGAAAGTGCGCCTCTGCCAGCCGACTTGGACGCTGAACAGCCACGAACGGGAACTGTTGCGGAGCCGCTGTCAATCGGAAGGGTTGGGGGATTGGTAGGGTTACTGATGCACGAGTGAGAAATCGAACGCTTGGTAACGGTGATCGCTGTCGCCGCGCAGGCCCCCGAGACGGTACTGCACGGGGCCGATTCTTGGCCCGTGCAAGCAGTGATCGAGGGCGAAGACCGGAATGGGCACCGGCCAAGTCGAACCCCATCCACCCCCGGCGGTGTGGTAGGCGTGCGAATAACCGGCCGGAAGATCGGTGAGTGCCCGTGACCGCCGTGGGGCGTTGAAGTCGCCGACGACGAGATCTGGCTGGTCACGCACGATTAAGGCGTTCACTTCACGCAAAAGCGGATCTCGGGCCAGGCGGATATCGGAGGGCAGGTCGATCACGAACAGATGAATCGGCCGGCCGGACGGAACCCAAGTCACCGCCTGAACTTCGAACCCATCTCGTTCGATCAGCCAGCCGTTCGCCAAGATTTCGCCACGCCCGACCACGGCCAAGTTGGCGAACGATGCCGACTGATACCCCGAGCCGAGTTGATCCCGAAAGACACCAAGGTGTGCGGCACTGGGGACATCGGTCAGCACGTACAAATCGGCCCGCTCGGCCACCAAATATTCGACGATGCCCGGCCGTCCGGGTCGACCACCCGTGTTCCAGTGGACGACCCGGAGTTCGCCGATGGCCCCTGCCGGCGCCCGATCCGCATGGTTCTCGATCCACGCCACCACGGCGAGCGGAGGCAATGCACAGACTACGGCGAAGAACATCGTCAATTTTCGACGACCGAAAGCAGACACGACGGCACCCGCAACGAGAATCACCACCAGGATGGCCGAGGGGACATAAAAACAAAGCCCGGTGAGCCAACTGCTGTCACGGACGATCTGGCCGACAACCCAAGCCACGAAAAGCCCACCCGCCGCAACGGTTGCAGCGATTCGGAAGCGAGTGAAGAACGTTCGCATGCCGGGAGTTCCGAATTTGTGATCGGTGAAGTTGCTGAGTCAAGTTTACGAAGCGATGCCGCAGAATCCCCACCACTTCATCCGCTGCGCGCAAACCCGTAAGTGAACGCCTGAACCTGTCTAACAATGTCTAATTATCCCGCATTCCGTTCAAGAATGTCCCGAATTTTGCTATTTCTTGTCACATTCTGGCTAGTTTGTGTTGCAATCGATACTGGACGGGCGTATATATAACTATACGAGTCGCAATGAGGAGTCGGTTCCCGGAACCGCATCTCACTTTCAGAAGCACTCGAACCCCGAATCGGGAGCGGTCATGGAAAACTGGCGCAACGTTTGGCGGAATGGATTCGTCCCCGTGCTCTCCACCTCCGGGCTGATTAGCCTCCGCGAGGCCCTCCGCAACGACGATTTACGGCTGGTGCAAGGTGCCACCACCTCCCCGCCACCTTTGATGTGCGTCCAAGATTGGCCCGTCGAGGCCAGTTGTGCCCTCGGCTATTGCGGCTGGCTGGGCGATGGCCTGGACACCGTCGGCGAAGTCGAAGAATTCTTCGCCAAGTGCTGTTTCGAGGCGGATGAACGCCTCGGCGAACCGGCGGCCTGCCGGTGGTTCCTGAACTGGTTCGACGATACCCCGCGCGATGCCATGCGTCGAGAAATGCTGGCCGAAGTGGAATTGGCCCTCGTGGAACGCACCATCGATCTCGCGGTGCCCACCATGGAGTTCCGATTCGTCCGCCCCGTGCAGAACCCGGTCGCGGCTTGAGTGCAAGGCGAGACCTCACCCCCCGACCCCCTCTCCGAAACGGCAGAGGGGGAGAAAACAGTCGAATCCGGTTCCCCCTCTCCGTTTCGGAGAGGGGGTTAGGTTAAGGGGGTGAGGTCTCCGGACGATCGACTCTGCGGTGAATTTTTCAATCAACAACCATCCAACTGGAGCGAACTTATGATTCCTATTTGCCAACACTGCCATACGGGCAAAGTGAACCGTCCCCGCCAGCTCTGTTGGAACTGCTATTACTCCCCGGGCGTGCGCGATTGCTATCCGTCGACGAGCAAGTACGCCCGACGCGGAGTCGGCAACTTCAACGGCAACGCCCCGGTTGCCTGCGAGCCGACGACGGCGGCGCCCGGTACTCCGGAGAAGATGGAGATCATGGCGGAACGGGCGCGGATGCGCCAGCGGCTCTGGCATCCGTTCGACGCCGAGTTCGCCGGTGATCCGAAGCCACTCACGGTGTTGGAGGACTCAAGTCGATTGAAAAAGGTGGCCTAGCGCGACGGGCGCAGACTCCGTACGATGCGGCGCGACGGGCAAACGGCATGGGACACATAAATTTCGGCGTCGGCAGAAGCGGGCTTGGGGTAGAAAGCGACTCCCGTCCCGTTTCTGCACCGATTGCAGCGATTGTGCCGTCGGCGCCGTGCGCGATTCCCCGTAATTGCTGTGCAGGAAGCGCAAGCCGCGCAGGAATTCGCGCCGCAAGCGCGCAAAATGACGGTCGTAGCTCAAGGGCTGCAACGTGTTACGCAGTTTCTCGGTCGGGGGCGATTCTCGGCACGGGAACATGAGGTAGGGTATTGCAGAATTTCGCAAACACGACTGGCGCACAACGGAGGGATACGACATGCTGGTCCTCAGTCGAAAACTCGGAGAGAAAATCTTCATCGGAGAAAATATTTGCATCACGGTCGTGGACATCGACCGGGGCAAAATCCGTTTGGGGATCGAAGCGCCCCGCGACGTGCCGATTTATCGACAGGAACTGTTGCCGTTGGCCCAACAGCAAG
Organism: Fimbriiglobus sp.; assembly: GCA_025351325.1. GTDB lineage: Bacteria > Planctomycetota > Planctomycetia > Gemmatales > Gemmataceae > JALHQU01. Next base: position 17,410 of record JANXWE010000063.1, on the reverse strand, counting down.
AATTGATGGCCGCCCAGCAGAAGCTCCCGGCGGCATCGTAATCAACTCGAATGATAGATTTCGCGCCCGGTCATTCTTGGCGTTCGAACCCCGGCATCGGCCGGGGTTTTTCGTTGCCAACATACGACGGCTTCGTGAGCTACGGTTGGAGTAACCGTTTCCGATTCCCGAACCGAGTCGCGCCGATGAATTCCGTCACATCATTAATGGAATGGAAGAACCAAGGTCGTGCCGAAGGCTTCGCCGAAGGAATGGCGATGGGAATGCTCGAAGCCCGGCGCTCGGATTTGCTGAAGCTGTTGCGGGTGAAATTCCCGGAAGCGCCTTACGAAATCACCGGCTCGATCCGCGGCATGACCGACATCGACCAAGTGGGCCGGTGGTTCGAAGCGGCCTTGGTGGCCCCAAATACCGACCTCTTTCGCATCATGGCCAACGACGCCGACAACCGGCTCGGACGCCGGTGAACGGGTCAGGTTGAATCACCACTTCCCGGCGAGGGCTTGGACCTTGTCGTCGAAGACTTTGAGGTTGAAGACGTTCCGCAGGTCGTCCACCATCCCGGCGAGTTCGGGCCGGAGTCGGCAGAGTGCCAACCGCCCGCCGCTCTTCTTCAACCAGTCGTTGAACTCGGCGAAGAGTCCGACGGCCGCCGACGACATCCGACGGACATTTTTCAGGTCGAGGAGCACTTTCAGATTGGGCACGTTCAAGTTGTCTTGGAGTTCCTTTTTGATGTGGAGCAGTTCGGCCTCCTCGACCATGTAAACGTCGTTGATGCGGACGGTGGTGATCGGTCCCTCGCGGGCGATCCGCAAGCGTCCCCGCACCACGCCTTTGAGGGCGGAGGCTTTGCCGAGAATGGCCCCGGCGGCGCTGGCGGCGTCGTCGTGGTCGGCGGCGGCACTGTTCATGGCGTTGTCGAATTCGTCGAACGCCGAGGTTTTCGGCCCGGTATCGCCGTCGAGGGTTTTGAGCGCCCATTCTTCGAGGTCGCGCTGCGAGAGTTGCCGCTCGTGGAAGGTGATGCGGAATTCCAACGGCCCCGCCGATACGAGGTCGTTTTTATGCAGGGGCCACTCTTCGCTGCCGGGCACTTCTTCGCCGTTGACGGTGGTCTTCTTTCCGCTCCCCAGGTCGCGGATGAAGACCTTTTTTCCGCGGACGACCATGGCGCACTGCTGGGGCCCCATGTCGGGGTGTTGGGCCCGGAGTTGGCAGGCTTTTTCGGTGCCGATCATGAACAGATCGACGTGGATGGGGATCGGCAATCCCCGGTGTTTCCCCTTCGAAACGATGAGATAAAACTTCACGGGGCACCCTCGGGTCGGAGAGATGATGCTGAATACCAAAATGATGCTGCGACTATATACGACGGAAATGAGAGATCGGTGAGAAGGATTTGACAATCGGCAAGATGATTTGTGGCAACGCCGGTGCGACTGATTTGGTCGCCCGGCGATTTTGAAGCAGTCAAAACGCACGAGGAATTGATGGCCTGCGATTCCAGCAGCGTTGCCGAAGTCGTATCTGCGGCTCCAACGGGGTCAACGAAGGTAGCTAGGGGTGGAGCGCAGCGGAACCCCTGGAACCACCCGTGAACCAAATTCTCGACCCCGAAGGGGTTACCCGGTTCCAGAAAGGACTTCCCAATATTTGGGATTGAGCAGTTCTGGGTAGCCCCGTCGGGGCCCGCAAGTTGGTTCTTGTCGGCGACCAGGGGTTGCGCTGCGCTCCACCCCTGGCTACCTTCGGTGGCCCCGTTGGGGCCGCAAAGACTCAACGAACGCGGATGAACCTCTCGGTTGTTTCAAGGAACCACCGTGACGGTGTGCTTCCGCCAGAGTTCCGCGACGAACTTATCCCGTTCGACTTTGACACTCTGATCGAGCATCGCGTTTTTAATGGCCGTTTGGAGTTTCTCGTCGAGCGGCCTGACCCCGGCCATATCGCGCTCCGTCACTTTGACGATCTGGAAGCCGTTGGCCGAAGCGATCACCTTGCTCGTCTCGCCCGCTTTGAGGGAGAGGATCGTCTCTTCGAGTTCGGCGGGGCGGAATTCGCCGCGCTTGGTGCCGAGCCCTTCGCCTTCTCGCAAGGCGCTGTCGCCGTGACCGTACTTTTTGGCGAGTGCGGCGACGTCGACGCCTTTCCCGACTTGCTCGGCGAGCCAATCGGCGTACTGCTTGGCTTCGGCGACCGAGTTGAAACGCGAGTTGCTGACGAACAGGAGTTGCCACTTGGCCCGGTCTTCGACGCGGAACTCTTTCGCGTGATCGCGGTAGTACTGATCAATTTGCGACAGGCTCACGCTGCGCTGTTTGTCTTTGAAGATGGAATCTAAGAATATGGCCGTCAGGGCCTGTCTCTCGAAGAACCGCCGGAAAAGCTTGGGTTCGGTGCCCTTCGATTGCAGGAACGCGGTGAATTTCTCTTCGCTGTCGAGTTTCACCATTTGACGGAACTGTTTCATCTGCCGCTCGGCGGTCTGCTTCGATTTTTCCCAGAGTTCGTCCATCACCTGCGGCTTGTTCTTCTTGATCTTGGTGATGAATTCGTGCAGGATCAACTCGCGCTCGATGAGTTTGCGGAGCTCCTCGCGGTAGACTTCTTTTTCCTTTTTGGTGCGGGCGTCGCCCGTCAGTTCGATGTAGTCCATGGCGCGCTCCCGCACCATCATGGCCACTTCGTCTTCGGTGATGATGACTTCGCCGGCGATGGTCGCCACGACTTTCACTTGCACCACGGCGGCGGCAGCAGTTTCAATGGCCCCGGCGGGTGCCACGGACGTCGGCGCCAATGCGGGGGCCTTCAACGGCTCTGTCGGCGTCAAGGGGACCACGGGGGCCGGCCCGAGCGGTTCCAGCAACGGCGGCAGGCCGGTGGGCGCCTTGGGGCCATCCGGGATCTGCCCGCGGCTGACCGTGGAGGACGTTTGGCAACCCAGGCAGACCAGTGCCAGTGGCACGGCGAGCAGTGATAATCGGCAGAACGGGCGATCCATGCCCAACTCCCATCCTGGCGGCGTGTTTTCGAGATTCGTCAGCTTCATACCGCGACAGGTTCAACAACGCAAGAGTGATTGCCACAGAGTTGACCGCTTCAAAATCCTGTTCTAAATGACTGTTTGCGCTTTTCGGTCACGACGATGCTTACCCAGACACCGGCCCCGGCGGCGACGTTCGACGAGTTCACCGTCGAATTCCTGCGTCGGCATACGGGTCGGTACGAATCTTCGGTCGCTCCGGCGTTCGACCGCTGGCGCGACGAAGGCCGGAGCGGCGAGACCTTTCTTGGGTACCTTTCCAATCGCGGCGTCTTGACCCGCGTCACGGCCCGCGCCCTTTTACTGGCTTGGCGTGGCGGCTTGGACGACCGCGACGCCCGTCAGTTGTTCGACCCCAACGCCGTCGGCCTCGCAGTTTCGAAGTTGGCCCCCAATCTGGCGGAGCATGGGCCACCGACACTGGAATCGTGCCGGTTGCTCGGTTCCCGTTTGGGGCGTTACACCTTAAAAGGGATGCTGGGCTGGGGCGGATTCGGAGCTGTCTATTTGTCGACCCATCCGACGTTGCGGGTTCCCGTGGCGATCAAACCCGTCCCGAAGCGCGGGGGCGCGGCACCGCAAGCACTGTGCGACCAATTGAAGGCCGAAGCCCGACGGCAAGCGGCGATCCACCACCCGAATGTGGTGCGGGTCTGGGATTACGAAGATGGCGACGATCCATTCTTGGTGCTTGAATATGTACCCGGTGAAAACCTTCAAGAACGGGTCTCACATGAGCCGCTGAGTGTGGCAGAAACGTTCACGTTAATCATTCAAATGGCTTTAGCATTGAGAGCAGGTTGGCGAGCGGGGATCATCCACTCAGATGTGAAGCCTGCGAATGTACTGCTCACGGCGGAAAACGGCTACAAACTCACCGATTTTGGGCTATCACGGTGCCGGCGGAAGTTCGCACATGTACGAGATCAAAATACGCCTATTTCTGGACTTGCTGTTTACGGAAGTTTGAATTACATGTCCCCCGAACAATTTGAAAATTGCCACGACTTTCGTTCGGATATTTATGCTCTCGGTTTAATCGCGCACTACGCTTTGAGCGGATATCTGGCCGTCGTTGGCAATGATCCCGATGAAGTGATGCTCCGACATAAGCGGGGGAGCATCGAACCGCTGCAAAAGCTGATGCCCGACCTTCGGTGGGAAGTTTCCGAACTGATTCGAAAAATGACCGCGGTCGATCCGGAGCGACGATTTCAGAGTTATGACGACCTGATTTCAGCAACGGAAACGGCATTCGGACTGCGACTCGATCTGTACTAATTTGTGAAGGTATTCGGATATGTCCCGACAATCGTTGCGCCTTCGCACCACCCTCGTTCCGGTCGCCGTGGCCACTGTCACCAGTGCGGTGGTGGCTTTTGCGGCCCCGGAAATCGGTGCCCTCCCGGCACTGGGTGCCGGCTTGCTCGGCGTCGCCGCCGTGGCCGGTGCGATCTGGTTCCTGTTGGCACCACTCGCCAAGTGGGGCCAAATTTCGCACGACATCAGCGCGAACGATGGCGACGCCTCCGATTTCCCCAAAGCTACCGGGGAACTCCAAGCGATCGCCGAAGCGTTTCGCAAAGTGGAGCGTTCCCGCGAGGACTTATCGGAACGGTGCCAGTCCGATCTCGATGCCATGACCACGGCGTTGTCGACCTTGATCGACACCCGATCGGCACCAGTGCCCCCGGCCTTAGTCTCGCCATTCCCCCAGCAGCGCATCAAACTCCAAACCGCCTTCGATGACGTCTCGAAAGATTTGCAAACGGGTCGGCAGCGCCTCAACTTGGCCATGCGGGTCTTCAACTCGCTCCCCGATTCGGTGATCACCGTCGATGTGGCCGGTGGAATTCGCTTCCTCAACCAAACGGCCGAGAAGCTGTTCGGGGTTCAATCGGCCGCGGTGATGCGGAAGCCGTTCGGCATGTTGTTCCTGGCTCCGCACGCGGTGAACAACAGCAGCGGTGACCCTGAACGTGTTGTGGTCGGGCCGGATGAAGCGACGAACTGGGTTTGCGACGGGGCGACGGGAACCATCGTGGTTCGCACAGCCAACAACGTGTACTTGGAACTCGCTGGGTTGACGACGCAAAAGGGAATGCGCGATGCCTTGGTCTGCGTCGTGGGTCGCACGCTGACGGAAACCATGGAGCGCGAGTCGGCGGATCGCCTGGTGATTCGGGCCAACTCCTCACGGCAAGTTTTGGATCGGTACCTTGTCGAAAGCGAAGAACCCCTCCGCCAGATCGCGGCCCAGTTCCGGTTACTTGTGGGGGATGCTAAGCAATCGGGCCTGCGGGACAGCATGCTACCGAAGCTGAACACGGCCAGCAACGGATTGAAGAAACTTGAAACATATCACACGATCGCCCATTGGTTCCGGTCGTTGCTTTGGTCGAATCAGCTCGAGCCAACTTCGTCCGAATTCATGGCCGTTGAGATCGCAAATCTGGTTGCGGATCGCTTGCAAGCTCGGTTGCGAAGTCGCGGGAACAGTTTGAAAATCATCGACCAAGGCGGCTGGCTTTACGCCGATGCGGAATATTTGGAAGTCGCCCTGTTGGGCGTGTTGTTGCATGCCTGCGATGCCACGACGAACAACCAGATTGAACTGCGGATTCGCAAGTTGCCAGTCGACGAAGAGCGAACGAGTCCCCACACGGAATTCCAAGTCCTCGATGCTGGCCCGGCTCTGACCCCGGGCATGCTCGCCACCTTGGCCCAACCGTTTGGAAGTGTCGCACAGGCACCACTCGACCAGTTCGCCGGGATCGATGGCCACCCGATGGGCCTCGTCGTGGCGGATCGGTTGGCTCCAAAAATGGGTGGCGAGTTGCGACTCGAACCGAATGCGGGCGGTCAACTCCGGGTCTGGCTCACGGTTCCAACACGGATCGGTGTCGAATTGCCTGCTAACCAAATTGCGACCGTGGCGCCGGGCGCCCTCGATATTTCGCCCTACGAAGAAATGGTCATCGGTTGGAGGCTGGGTGTTCCTGCGGGTGCGCCCCCGGCGTAACCCGGCTTTGTTGATCGTCCCCAGGCTCGCGCTATGAAACATGTGGAACTCACCCCGGTCGGCAATCGCATGGAGGTTGCGACCGGCACGCGCCTGCTCGATGGCCTTCTGGCACTGAAGTTCGAATTGGATATGGCCTGCGGTGGGAAAGGGCTTTGCGCGACCTGCCACGTCCGGGTTCGGCAAGGTGAAGATGAACTCAGCCCACGGACACCGCGCGAAGAACGGACACTCAAGTTCCTCGCTGGGGCCGATGATTCCAGCCGATTGGCGTGCCAATGCCACGTGCTCGGCGAAGGGATCGTGGTCGAACTGCCCGAAGGCGTTTATGTGCAGTCGGCCGAGAAGTTGATCGGATTGATCGGGGAGCGGGCTGAGGTCGATTACCTCCACCCGATCACCGGCAAGATATTAATCGGCAAAAGCAAGATCGTCACCCGGACGCTGCTGCAACTGTTTGTGACGATGTCGGAAGAACTCCGGGTGCTGCGGGAACAAGCGTGACCCGACGGCTCGGCCAAGACGAACACCCAAGAAAGGCTTTCAAAATGTCGACGACCGCGAACGATTATACGAACCCACTCGACCGACCGTCGGATGCGACCCTGCAAGTTTACTGGCGCGAAAAAGCGAACCTGAAATCGGTTTCGCTGTTGCGCCGACCCGGTATAGGCGATGGCCAGATCAAACCAACCATTGAGATCCGCGAAGGTGTGCAGTCGTACAAGCACAACCCGTATCACGACAACGAATATTTCCGCCATGACCCGAACAAAGGGACGCTGCACAATCCGTACGGCCAGCGGATGATGCGGGTCAGCGAAGACTTCATGATCGCGATGCTCGGCTCGCTGGAAGACGAAGTCGGTTTGAGCGGCGCCCGCGAGATCATGTACAAGTGCGGCTACCAGTGGGGTCTGCACGACATGCGGACATTCCTCGGCCGCATGCAGGCCGAGTACGAAGCCGATCTCTCGCGGATGCGGGTCGACTTCCTGCTCGAAACGTGGTGGTGGCCGTTGAACATCACGGGGTGGGGCACGTGGCGCTACGACTTCCGCCAGCGCGACAAAGGGTTGATGTTCATCGAACTTTACGAGTCGGCGGTGGCGCAGTCGGTCGGTGATCTCGGGGCGGTGGTCTGCTACTTCTACGCGGGTCTGTTCGCCTCAGTGTTCAGCGTGCTGTCCCGCCGCAGCCTCGGGTGCGTCGAGATGCAGTGCTACTCCACCGGGGAAGACCATTGCCGGTTCGTGGTGTCGGATTACGAGCGCGTTGACGCTGCGGCGTTCTGGCGTTCCGAAGGGGCCTCGGCCAAAGACATCATCAAAAAACTGCACTCGATGTAATTCGTTCCAACCAGGTGCCCCGTGACCACGCGACCTCCGAATCCGAGTTTCAACCGCCGCACGACCTCCACCGTTTACGGGGCGGTTGTCCAAGCGCTCGCGGCCGGTTCCACGAAATCGAACGAACAAAAAATGGTCAATCCGTTGGGCGAGAAGCCACAACGGGCCACGCTCGGTGAACTGTTCCGCAGCATCCCGTGGGACGCCAAGTAATTTTTCTGTATTCCCCGCGAACCGGAGTTCGACGATGACCAAGGCGCCCGACGCGCAAGTTCGCTTGAAAGGCAACTTGTACGCCCGACCCGATTACTTCACGACGGATGTGGCCAAAGGGGCCACCCGCACGCCCTCGGGGACACGGGTTTGCACCCTGACCAACGATTTCCTCCTCGGGTTCCGCGACGCCTTGGTGTACGAGTGCGGCAAATCGTTCCGGACGGTGATGAAGTCGTGCGGGAAGCGCTGGGGCAGTTCGTTCGTGGCCCGCTTCGAAAAAGAGTTGACCGCTTTCTACCAGACGCCGATCAAGGATCTGCCCGCCGGTGTGATTCACACCGTGCTCGCCGATGCGTTCAACGCCCACGGCTGGGGTCGACTCACCATCGATCTCTCGGCCACGGATCGGGGCTACATCGCAGTTGAGCTGACCGACTCGGTGATGCCGGCGTTGATCAAAGAATCGGATCGCAACGTCGATCACATGATGACCGGTCTGCTGGCAGCGATCTTCAGCCGATTCGCGGGCAGCGAACTCGATTGCGTGCAGACCGACTGTCCGACCCGCGGTGCGGCCTCGTCGCGGTTCGTGCTGAGTAGCCCGGCCCGTGTGGCGGAACTCGACAAATGGATCGATGAAGCTCCGGTCGAAGCCCCGATTACCCATGACGCGGTCGTGAAGCGTTTAGCGGTATCCACCCCTGCGGCCGCGGAAGCGAACGGCGTCCTGGAACCTGCCGTCGTCGCCTGATCGACGCCCAACCCCCCGGCGAGGAGCCGAGTGATGAATACCTGGTTTAGCGAGATCGTGAAAGATACGAACGAACGGATTCTGTCCGACCAAGAGTTGGAACGGATCATGATTTATTACGGCGGCATGCCGGCGCGGTTGCGGGCTTCGGAAGAAGTCGAGCAACTCGAAGGTGAGTTGGCGGGCACGCTCTTCGGCGAACTCAAAAAGAAGTTTCCGAAGCGGACGCTCTACGGCCGGCGTTTGGTGCAAGATGTCCTGGAAAGCCTGCGGACGATGGCCCAAGCCATGCTCGCCGACGAGCCGAAGCTGTTCCGCTTGCGTTGGATGAACCACATGGGCCGCGTCGTCGAGGAACTCGACCTCGACCCATCGGAAATCCAAGACATTTACGCACTGATTCAAGAGAAGGCCGCCGCCAAGCTGTCGGCGCACAGCCGCGAACTGATGCAACCCTACTTCGACGAACTGGCGGAATCACTCACCCCGGCCGCCGTCAGCCCGGCATTGTCCCGCTAACCATCTGGAGCCACGACGTGATTTCCCGCACTTTGCTCCGTATGGAGAACCGGTACCTGACCGGTAAGGAACGTTCCGATTTGCAGGGCTACCTGACGACAGCCCGAACCCGGCGGTCGGCGCTCGACGAAGCCCGGCGGACTTCGGTGCAGATCGCCGACAATGTCATCACGAACATGCGGCGCCGCTATCCGCAGTTCGCCCAGCACCGCCCGCAAGGGTTCGACAAAGGCCACCGCGACCTGGTGTTGCTCACGCACATGACGGCCAACGCGATGTTCCTCGGTGAAACCGACACCATCGACGACATGTTCACCCACTGGTACAAGTCGATTCTCAAAGGCGTCCACCTGACCCCGCAGTTCATGAACGACACGTTCACGCTCTGGCTCGAAGGGATGGAGAAGACCTTCACCGAAACGACGTACGACCTCATGCGGCCGGTCGCCGAGCATATGGCGTCGATGCTGAGTGATTTGCCCGCCTCGGGCAAAGACGAAATCGGCGAACGCCGCGCCGCTGTTTGACCCCGACGATCATCCCGGATTGAATTCACCCTAAACTCGATTGGTTCCCCCTCATGGATCTTTGCGCCGAACTCCGAGCTGCCACCGACCCGATTCACATGGAAGTGGAAAACCTTCCCCTATCGCAAGCGATGGCCGCCGGGACAATCTCGAAAGACGAATACATTCCCCTGCTGCGGCTGCTGTTGGCGGCCCACACCGGCTGGGAAGCGGAAGTCGAACAAGAACCGGCGTGCGCCGCGATCTGGACTCCGGCGCTCGCCCGCACCGGCGTGCTCGAACGCGATCTCCGGGCGCTCGGCGACGACGACACCGAAGTCGCCTCGCATCCCGCCATCGATTCATGGCTCGGGGAGTTGCGCGGCTTGGCCACTGACTACCCCGAAACGTGGCTCGGCGTGATTTACCTCTTCGAAGGCTCGCGGATGGGTTCCATGGCGTTGCTCCGGCCGCTCGCGAAAGCCCTGCAAGTTCCACCGATTCCAGGACACGGCCTCGACTACCACGCCGACGGCATCGCGGATCGCGTGCCGCGTTGGCAGCGGATGAAGCGCACCCTCGACGGGTTGCCGCTGTCGGCGGAACAGCGCAACGCAGCCGTGCGCGGCGCGGTCGCCTCGTTCGAGATGCTCCGCGAACTGTACACCGCGAATGCCCTGCTTTCCGTTGGCTAAAAATCGACCCGTTCCAAAGGAGGGACGGGAATGCACAAACTCACATTACTCCCGGTCAACGAAAGCATCACGACGCTTCCCGGCGGACTGCTGCTTCCTGCACTGTTGGAGAAAGACCTCAATATTCTGATGTCCTGCGGAGGCAACGGAATCTGCTCCACGTGCCACGTTCGCGTGCGCGACGGGATGGATCAGTTGTCGCCGATGGGGGCGAAAGAGCGCCGGACGCTGTCGTTGGTCGACGGCTCCGACGCTAGCAGCCGGCTCGCGTGTCAAACGCACGTGCAGGGCGATGGCGTCGTGCTGGAGTTGCCGAAGGGCATGTACATCGAGAAGGTTGAAGACCTACTCGAACTCTTGGGCGAACGGGCACCCGAGAACATCTTGCACCCGATCCGCGGCACGGTGTTGATCCCGAAAGGGAAGATCATCACGCGGACACTGTTGGAACAATCGCGGACATTAGATACCGAAGTCCAGCAGATGAAGGACGGCTTGCTCGGGAAGACCAGTGGTCCGGTCGTACCACCACGAACCCAAGTGGTTCCGTATTCGGTCACGAGTCGCGGGCTGCCACCCAAATCCTCCCTCATCGAAACGGCGCCTGTTCCGGCAAACCGTCCCACGAGCCACTCGCACACGTCCACCGACTTGGCGACTCCGCCGCCCCGCAAGCCGACGAGTGCCATCCTTCGCACGGCTCCACCCGTCAATATGCCACCAGGCATGACGGCCGTGATCTCCAACATCACTGATTTCGTAGCGCCGGTGGCGAACCCGAAGCCACCGAGCCGCGAAGTGCCACCCATACCACCGCGTATCGAAAAACCATCGAGCCGAGCCAGTGGCCCGGCGACTCGGCAACCGCGCGACGTTTCCGTTTCAATGGCGACCGCCAGCGACCTTTCGAATTCGTCGTTGATCTCAGAACCTTCGCAGCGCAAGTCGCGCCCCGATATTGGCCAGCGCATCGGCAAGTGCATCTTGATGGAGTGCATCGGGAAGGGCGGCTCGGGTAAAGTCTTCCGAGCGTTGCACACGACGTTGAACATTCCCGTGGCCGTGAAGTTTCTGCACCGCAACACAACGGGTCGGAACGATTACCTGGCGCGCTTCTTGAGCGAAGCCCAGCTGTTGGCCAAACTGAACCACCCGAACATCGTCCGCATTCTCGATTTCGAAGACAACCCAGCTCTGCCGTACGTCGTGATGGAGTTCGTCGAAGGGTTCAGCCTGCAAGATCTCATCAATCAATCCGGCCAAATCCGGCTGGATCGGGCACTGGGGTTCCTGCTGCACACGGTCGCCGGGTTGGACGCGGCGTTGCAGGTGGGGATCATCCACCGCGATGTGAAGCCGGCCAATATTTTGGTGTCTCGCGAAGGGGCCATCAAGTTGGTCGACCTCGGGTTGGCCTTGCAACTTCAAGATGAAGGATCGAGCGAACTGTCGCGAGATGGTTCGGAGCGCCGCAGCGGCAATGCCGAGGGAACGGTCGCTTACATGGCCCCCGAAATGTCGATGAACCCAGAGACGAGCGATCACCGCGCCGACATTTACGCACTCGGGGTGACCTTTTTCCAAATGGTCACGGGCCGGTTGCCGTTCAACGGGACGAATCAATTCGAGATGATGGCCGCGCACGCCGTGGACATCCCTCCGCAAGCCCACGAGCTGGCGTTGGATCTGACCTCGGAAGTCTCGCAGGTGATCGATCGGATGCTCGCCAAATCGCCGGCGGAGCGCTACGGGGATTACGCCAGCCTGGCCGAGGATTTGCGCGGCCTCCGCGAAACGCGAAACGCCCTGGCCACCGCGTGAAAGGGGGAAAATTTCTCGACAGGTTCTCGACACGTTCGCACACTGACTCGGCAAGCGAACTGCTGTTGGCCAGTACCGCACCGGCGGCTCACGCAGCCGGCTCGCCTTGTCGATCCATTCGCGTCAATCTTCGGTAAACCGGATCCGGGCGAGCCGGCTGCGTGAGCCGCCGGTGCGGTACTGGCCAACAGCAGTTCGCTGCAATTTCGTTTCTCACTACTTCACTTCTCGCCCTGTTCCAACAGGGGGATCAACCGCTCGATTGCTTTTGCGGGCAGTGACCTTTTGGTCTCCAAATACCAGCGTCCGTAGCCGAGTGTCGTTTTGTGCTGAGCGAATTTTGTCGCCTCGTCTCCGCCGAGCACCTCCCGATCCAGCCCGTCTGCCACCAATCCATCGAGCAGAGCGGCCGCATCCTTCGCGGGAATGTTCCAGTACTTCGAAACGTTCGGCGTGTCGGCGCGGCCGATGAACGTGCTGGTGATGGCCAAGTAAGAGATGGCCCCGTCCCGACTCACCGACAGGATGGTAATTTTCCCGATCGAATCGAAAGTCGTGGAGAAGTAATCGATGCTTTTGCCGTCCGGCACCGACGCGGGGTTCTTGACGACCTTCACCACGGCGACCTTGAATACGGCCGGATCGGCCTTCATCAGCACCGGCAGCAAGCGATCCAGGATATTCTTGGGCACCACTTTGGGTCTTAGACTCAGTTGCCAACGTCCGCAGGTGACGTGGAAAGAATGTGTCGGGCCGAGGTTTACGGCTCCTGCGCTGCCGGCCTGATCATTGGCCTCCAAGTCCAGCAGCCCGTCTTCGATCAAACCGCTCAGCAACTCGGTTGCGTTCTTCTCCGGTATCGTGAACGTCTTGGTCGTGTTGAATCCTTCTTTGCGGTTCTCGTTGTGGGTGTAGGACACGTTCCCGGCGCTGCTCACCGAGAGTTTGAACTCGCCGCCACTGTTCGAGAAGTTGTATTTGAAGGTATCCAGTGTCGGGGGTGCGGCCTTGACGTCTCCCGCGCCGACGCCGGCGGAGAGTACGGCGAGCGCCAGAAACGCTGTGACCCCACGGAAGGTGATCCGGAACATGGCCAGTCCTTTGAGGTGAATACGGGAAACGACTGCCGATTGGATTGTAACGCCGACCGGATCGTTTCACTGTCACACTTTTGTAACGACCCGCGTCGGCATTCTCCGATTCCGCGTACCGCCCCGGCGCCACTTCGCGTACACTTCCGGTTCTCTCCCACCCGCGTTGGCCCACTCATGCTGTTCGCCGAATTCGTTCAGAACCTCGATCCGTTGAATCACCGGCTCGCGTCCACCGTCGTTGCGGCATTGCCGGTGCTACTACTCTTTTACTTGCTCGTCGGCCGCCGTTGGATCGCTAGTTACGCCGGGGCGGCCGGCGGGGTGATGGCCATTTTGCTCGCGTGGCTGGTGTTCGGGATGCCGGTCGACAAGGCCGTGTTGTCGTTCGCCAGCGGGGCCGCGTTCGGCTTGCTTCCCATCGGTTGGACGGTATTCGGGGCGATGCTCATCTACAACCTCACCGTGGAAACGGGGATGTTCTCGATCATCCGCCGCTCCATCGCCGGGTTGAGCGGCGACGCCCGCGTGCAAGCGGTGCTCATCGGCTTTTGCTTCGGGGCACTCATGGAGGGGGCCGCCGGATCGGGGGCGCCGGTGGCCATTTGCGGGGCGATGCTCGCGGGGCTAGGGGTGCCACCCCTTCGCGCGGCGGTGATCTGTTTGATCGCGAATACGTCCCCAGTCTGTTACGGCGGTCTCGGCACACCGGTGTTTGTGTTGGCTAATGTCACCGGCCTACCGGGTGATGCCATCAGCACGATGTGCGGACACCAGCTCCCGTTCCTGTCGTGCCTCGTGCCGTTCTACATGGTGAAAGTGATGTGTACGTGGAAGCAGACGTTCGAAGTCTGGCCGGCCCTCCTCGTCGGCGGTGGTTCGTTTGCCGTCTTCCAGTACTTCTTCGCCACGATGCACAATTGGGTCGGCGTGGCCCTCTGGCCGCTCACCGACGTCGGCGGGGCGATCTTCTCGATGATCAGCATGGCCCTCTTTTTGAAGTACGTTTGGAAGCCGAAGAACGAGTGGAAGTTCCCTGTGCCGGCCGATCCGGCTTTGGCAAACCCGCCCGTCCTCAGCGCCCCGACGGACGCGCACGCCATTGAAGCCCAAGTCCAGATGAAGGCCTTGCTCGGGGCGAATGCCTACGACGAACGACCGCTGACGGCGGGCCTCGTTCTGCGGGCGTGGTCGCCATTCGTCATCATGGCACTCTGCCTTGGGGTCATCGGGTTCACCCGGCAGTTGGAGAAGCCCGGCCCCATCGATCTGGGGATTCTCAACTCGTACTATCCCATCGAAGTACCCCGGTTGCACTTGGAAGTCGAACGGGCCGACCGCCTCCAGAAGCCGGGAGCCGTCGGCAAGGAACGCCTGGAAAAAGCAGTCTTCGAGTTCAAGTGGCTCACCGCTGCGGGGACACCGTGCGTCGTGGCGGTGCTCATTTCGGCACTCGTGCTCCGCACCTCACCGCGGGTGTTGAAGCGGGTGCTCGTGAAAACAATGCACAACATGAAAATCCCGATCCCGACCATCGCTTGCATGTTGGGGCTGAGTTATGTCACGAAGTATGCCGGGATGGACGCGACCCTCGGCGTCGCCTTCGCCGAGACCGGGGCGATGTACCCATTCTTCGCGGCACTCTTGGGTTGGCTCGGCGTATTCCTCACGGGAACTGACGCGGGGAGCAATGCGCTGTTCGGAAGTTTGCAGAAGATCACGGCCGGGCAACTCCACGAGGGAGGCGTCCTTCCCGATCTGACGCGCGGCCAAGCGGAGGTGCTGATCTGCACCGCCAACAGCACCGGCGGAGTCATGGGAAAAATGATCGACGCCCAAAGCATCTGCGTGGCCACCGCCGGTACGAACCAAGTCGGCAAAGAAGCGGACATCTTCAAAGCGGTGATCTGGCATAGCATCTTCTTAGCGTGCATCGTCGGGCTGATCGTCTGCGTGCAAGCGTTCGTGCCACCGTTCACGCAGATGGTACCGCAACCGTAGAAAGAGTCCTCACCCCCTAGCCCCCTCGCCGAAGCGGAGAGGGGGAACCGGAAGCTCCCATGAAACCCAAAGTCCTGATCGCTCCGGCGCCGATGCGGGAAATTCCGCAATCGTATGCCCCCGTGCTCGAGAACGACTTCGAGCTGATTTACCCGAAGCGGTTGGCGCAGTTGACCGCACCCGAATTGCTGGAACAGTTGCCCGGCTGTTTGGCCAGCTTGGCGGGATCGGAACCGTACACGCGGGCCGTCATCGAGAGGGCCGCGGCGGCCGGGTTAAAAGTGATCGCCCGCGCCGGCGTCGGCTACGACGGCGTCGATCTCCAAGCGGCCACCGATTGCGGTGTTGCCGTCACCTATGCGCCCGGGACCAATCACGATGCGGTTGCCGAACACGCGCTGTTGCTCATGCTCGCACTCGCCAAGAATTTAACCATGCAGAACGAGAAGATCAAAGCGGGGCAGTGGCCGCGCATCGCCCAGATGCCGTTGCGCGGTCGCACGCTCGGGATCGTCGGCCTCGGTCGCACCGGCAAGGCCGTGGCACTGCGGGCGAAAGCGTTTCTGATGCCCGTGATCGCTTGCGATCCGTACATCGACGGCGCTTGGGCCGCGCAACAGGGCATCCCACTGCTGCCGTTCGACGAACTGTTGGCACGGGCCGATATCGTGAGTCTGCATGTACCCAAGACGCCCGAAACTCAGGACTTCATCTGCGCCCGCTCGTTGAACTTGATGAAGCCGACGGCGCATTTGATCAACACCTCTCGCGGCGAAGTGGTGCGCGAAACGGATCTTTACGATGCGCTGAAATCGAAGCGCATCGCGGCGGCGGGCTTGGATGTTTTCGTCGACGAACCACCGGGGAACAGCCCGTTGTTGACCCTCGACACCGTGCTGGTTTCGGCGCACACGGCCGGTGTCGATGTGCAATCGCGGCTCGACATGGCCCACGCTGCGGCACTGGGAATCGCGAGGCTTCTCATCGAGAACACATGGCCGGAGAAGATGATCGTCAACCCGGCCGTGCGGGCGAAATGGAACCGCTGAGCCGGCTTATTTCCAATCGGCAATGCGCAAGTTGCGGAACAGAATGTCCGTCGTCTTGTCGTGCCCCTGAATACTGAGGTGGCCGGCTGCGGTCCGCAACCCCTTGCGGGGGCTATCGTCTTTGGCCCGGTCATCGAGCCAACTCACCACCGGGTAGCCATTCACCCAAGTGGCGATGTTCGGCCCGCGTGCCATCACCGTGACACTGAACCATTCCCGGTCGTTCGGCACCACCTTGCGGGCGGCGATCCGGCGATAGATCGCTCCGGTACCGAAATCGGTCGGCTTGGTGCGGTCGTTGTCCTTGAATCCGTTCTGAATCTGGCACTCGTACCCGAACTGATATTCGTCGGCGACGGAGCGGAAGAACACCCCACTGTTGAGCGCGGCGCCGTTGGTTTTGCACTCGAATTGCAAAGCGAAGTCGGCGTACTTCGCTTCGGTGCGCAAGTCGCCGGGGCCGTTGGTCACCTTCAATTCTTTGTCGTCGGTGACGGTGAACTCCGAGAGTTCTCGCTTCGCCTCGCCCTCGAATTTCTTCCAGCCTTTCAAATCTTTCCCGTTGAAGATCGACGCGGCTCCTTGCGGTCGAAACTGAACCGCAGTCAAGGAGATCGGTTTATCTTTCGGGGCGGTGATCGTGAGTTTGCCGACCGACCGCGTGCCGTCGCCGAGACTCGTTCCGGAGATGGTTTCTCCTTTCGGGTTGCGGATTTCAATAGTGCTTCCACCGACTTCGACTTTGAACGAATCGGTGCCGAGATCGGGAAATTTCAGGAACACATTGCCCGGCCCGAGGGTAAAGGGCCATTCGACAATCGCTTCCGGAGCCAGTGTCAACACGCCCTTTTCGACGGTCACTTCGCCGGTGACTTTCCAGCCGAACGTGGTTTCACCGTCGAATAACAACAATCGACCTTCGCCGAGTTGCTTCTCGCTGAGGAGCGGCTTGGTTTTTTCATCCGCCGCCATTCCGAAACTGGCGACTAGGAACAGAGCGAATACGGTACGCATGGAACGGACTCCGAAACGGTGGCGATAGAGAGTGGAGTGTACCGAGTGTCGTGCCACGCTGAAATAGGCGATCACTTTTAACGATTTGGGTCAAAACGAAAATAATGATTTGCGTACCGTATATTTGTATAGTATACTGCACGTACATGCATTTTCATCATGGGAGACGGATCATGGTTCCTTTCGAGCTTCGCACCTTGGCCGTCGCCCAACTGCTGCCGGCCCCGTACAACCCACGCCGGATTCCGAGCCGGAAGTCACCAGCATACCGCAAGCTGAAGAGGAGTCTCGAAGAATTCGGTTTGGTGGAACCGTTGGTCTGGAATGCGG
>JANXWE010000055.1 GCA_025351325.1 Fimbriiglobus sp. | reverse complement strand
CCGCTCTTGGGCCATGAATTGGGCTTCTTGATACGCCAGTTCATACCGGGCTTCGCTCATCAAGCGGCGGAAGCCGTCGACGCGGGCCTTGGTGAGTTCTTCCTGCGATTGAATTCGGTCGAAATCGTTCAGCCGGAAACGAGCCACGCTGATGCGATCCCGCTCCGCAGACAGTCGGCGTTTGATCTCGGCACCTTGGACTTGGATGTCCCGCATCGACGATTCGAGATCCGAGGTCAAGCGGCGACGCACGTCATCCGAAAGATCGCTGTTGAGGAGCACCGTTTCGCGCTGGCGTTTCAAATCTTCCAAAGCGCGATCCGGGTCGGTCGATTTCAACACGCGCACTTGTTTGAGAGTTTCTTCCACGATGGCCCGAGCTTCTTGATCGGCAGCGGCGCGGGACGCTTGGGCACGGGCCACACCCCCCAGCGCGGGTGGGGCAACCGGAGGTGCCGGTGCCGGAGTCGCACCCGGTGCGGGGGTCGCGGGTTGTTGAGTCGCGTGAATCGCACGACCCTTCGTTTCGTTCTGATTCACCCGATTTTTGAGCATGTCTTTGGTGATTTCACCGGAACGGAGCTGGGCGACGACTTTTGTGCCGGCAACGGCGTCGGAAAACTGCGGATCGATCTTGCTGGCCGCCGAGAACAGCTTTTCGGCGTGATCGAAGCGATCAACCGAGATGGCTTTGAAGCCGAGTTCGACGAATTCGTCTCGGAAGAGTCGGAACTGCTCCCCGGCCATGGCCAAAGCTCGATCGGCTGACAAAATCACTGGGGCGTCTTTCGACCCGGCTGAACGCCACTGATCGAGCATCGCATTCAAGAAAAAGTGATCGCGACTGGCATCGGGAAGCCGCTCGGCGAGGTCGACGGTGACCTTATTTTCTCCCACGGTGCCTTCGACTTTCATCGAGAGATTGGCGACCGGAGCAGTGAGTTTGCCTAGGACGAGAGTGCTGCGGTCAGCCCGCAGCGGTGGGAGTCGATTCGGGAGCAATTCGACACCGGCGATGCCGAAAGTCGTTTTTTCCGCCTTCAACACCGGAACGTCGAACGCGTCCAGAAGTCGTTTGGTGAAGTTGTTGCTGCCCGTGGTGCTGGCCAGGTTTTCCTTGGCACGAATCACCGAACCGCCGGTGAGCATGGTCAGGCCGTGCAAGTTTTCAGCGGAGACTTTCAAACCGAGTGGCACAGCGAAAAACTGTGTGTTTTGTTCCACGAGTTGATTACCGAGTTCCACGCGAATTTTTTCGGTGATCGGAGTACCCGAGGTGCTTTCGCCATCGCCCAAGAACAGGACGATCTGCTGGCGACCCGCTTTGCGATCAAACGATTTCAAAGCGGCTTCCAGGCCCGCTTTTAGGTCGACCGATCCGGCGGCGTATTCAACGTTCCCCAACCGGAGAACCGATTCATTGATGATTTTATCAGACGGAGCTTTGAATCCCTTGGTGAGGGAGCGTGTGAAATCGGCGTTGTTGGTGTTCAGCGTCCAAATGTCGAGGCGGTCGTTGGCCCCGAGCTTCATGCCGAGAGCTTCGACCACCAACGCCGCTTGCTTGAGGGGATCGCCCGCTTGGCTCGCCGACGTATCGACGAGTACCAAAACGTCGCGGGGCCGAGCGGAAGCTGCGGCGAGAACCGGCTTCACTTGCCAGGCGAAAATCAGCTCCCCGGCGGGGTTTTTGTAAGCCAACACCGGCTTATTGCTGAACTTGGTCTGTGCCAGTTCATCGATCACTTTGTTGGCGTCGAACTTCGCGACGGTCGTCGGCAAGGGCACGGCGGGAGCCGTGTTCGAACCCGGCCGAACATCGCCGAACACGGTTGTCCCGACGACGGCACAAATGGCCGCCCCTCCGAGAACCACGCTCAGCAGCCTAAGGCTTTTGACAAGGGTCATGACCCGGGCGCTCCTGGGTAGGTTTGGCGGTGATGGCAGTGAGCCACTTGCCGCGAAACACAAAAAACGGGATAAGTGACAATTGTAGGGTTTGGACCCCGCAAACCGCTATTCGATTCTTTCGAAAAGCCGCGTGCCAAGTGGTTGTGTTGCGAAGTTGTTTGCACAACCGCGCCAATCCAACCCCCAGACGAACCTAGCTTTCGCCGGATCGATGAGTTCAACTCTACCCGGCTTAACGCACTCCGTGGCCGAGTGTTGGCGCGAAACCGAGAACCCCGAGGTTCGCTCCCCAGCGCATTCGTACTCCACCCTGCAATTCCTACTGCCGGCCCAATTGCGGCAAACCCAATCACCGGTGTAATAATAGCCTCTGGCAACAGATTCTGGAAGGTCGGTAGCAGCTCGACTCCGGGTTCTTCACCCTGTCCGATGGGCTGTTTGAAATCCTTTCGTTGACGGCGCCGGGCTTCGGTCGTACCATGCCGCAAAGCCCCGATCCCAGGTGAAGCCCAGCTATGCCGATTCGATTGTCGATTCCGCTCGTTGCGCTCGCCCTCGTTTTGATCGTCGGTTTCGCCGCCGGTCGGCGCGAATCGACGGGCGATCCGACGGTGATCAAAGTGGTCTCCAGTTTGCCGCGCTCCGGGAGTGCCCGACCGCAGACCGATCAGATCGTCAACGGGATCAAGTTGGCGTTCAAAGAAATTGGGTATCGCATCGAGTTGACTGATCCGGTGACCCAGCAAAAGACACCGTATCGGATCGACTATTTCGATCTCGACGACGCCACGGCAGCGGCAGGCCAATTCACCATCGAACAAGAAATCGCCAACGCGAACCAAGCTCGGATGGATCCGGACGTCATGGCCTACATCGGCACCTACAACTCCGGTGCGGCCAAGGTGTCGATGCCCATTCTGAACCGCGCGAACCTGCTGATGGTCTCCCCGGCCAACACGGCGGAGCGGCTCACCAAACCCGACACCAACAACCGCGAACGCCACGAGCCTGGCTGCTATCGCCCGTCGGGGGTGGTGAATTATTGCCGGGTGGTGCCGACGGACGATTTGCAAAGCGAACTGAGCGCCCTCTGGATCCGCGACCTCGGCTGCAAAAAGATTTACATCCTCGACGACAACCAGACCTACGGCCAAGGGATTTCCAACAACGTGGAGTCGTTCGCCAAGAAGTACGGTTTCGAAGTGCTCGGCCACCAGAGTATTGATAGCAAATCGCTCGAATTCTCGTCGATGATGACGACGATCAAAGGCTTGAAGCCGGACTTGATCTACTTCGGTGGCACGACGCAATCCAAGGCGGGACAGCTATTCAAAGACATGGTGAAAGTCGGCATGACCTGCCCGATGATGGGCCCGGACGGCTGCTTCGAACAAGTGATGGCCGACTCGGCGTCTCCGGACGTCTTCGAGAAGGCCAAATTTTACGCGACCTTCGGGGGTCTTCCGATCGACGCCCTCAAAACACTCGGTGGCCGCGGGGGCGAGTTCATCCGGGGTTATAAGGAAGAGTACGGCAAAGACCCTTTGGAAGCCTATTCTTCGTACGGTTACGAATGCGGGTTGGTGGTGATCGAGGCACTCCGGCAAGCCGGGAAGAAGGATCGCGATGCGATCCGGGTGGCCGCGCTGACCAAAATCAAGAACTTCGTCGGGGCGACGGGAACGTGGTCGTTCGACGAACAGGGCGACACCACGAACCAGACCATGAGCGGCAACGAAGTCGCGGTCACGACGAACGACAAGGGCGAACGAACGGCCGCGTACAAGTTCGTCAAACTCCTGAAGAAATAGCATCCTAACCCCACCGAACGGACGGAAAACTTTTATGCTTCTGGCCGTCGAGCCTGCACTCTGGAACAGTCTCACACAGTACCTCATTAACGGCCTGACGTTTGGCGCCCTCATCGCGCTGATCGCCCTCGGCTACACGATGGTGTACGGGATCGTCGAGCTGATCAACTTCGCGCACGGCGATCTGTTCATGCTCGGGTCGTTCGCCAGCTTGAGTCTTCTGGCTCTGCTCGGTTTCGGTGGCTTGGGTTTCACGGCCACTATGACGGACGCCAGCTCGTTCGTGATTGCCGGCGTGTTGATCGGCTGTGCGATTCTGTCCGTGCTCTTCTGTGCGGGATTGAACTTCGCCGTCGAATACACCGTGTACCGGCCCCTCCGCAATGCGCCTAAGCTGGCCCCACTCGTGAGTGCCATCGGGGTGAGTTTCATCTTCATGAACGCCGGCCTCTTTTGGGGTGGCCCCCAGGATGTGAACTTTCCCGATTTGATCTCGAACGACAATTTGCTCGGAAAAGATGCGGCCATCCGGATCACCTACAAAGATGTTCTCATCATCGCGGTGACGGTGCCGCTCATGCTCGCCTTGACGATCTTCGTGAAGGTCACCCGGCTCGGAAAAGCGATGCGGGCGACGGCACAAAATCCCACGGCCGCTTCGCTCATGGGGATCGACACGAACTTCGTGATCTCGGCGACATTCGTGATCGGCGGTGCACTCGCCGGAGCCGCGAGCTTGATCTACGCGGTGTCGATGAACACCATCAGCTACCAGATGGGCTTTCAGAACGGCCTGTACGCCTTCACCGCCGCGGTGCTCGGGGGCATCGGCCGCATACCGGGGGCCGTACTCGGGGGCCTCATCATCGGCCTCGTGCGCTCCTTCGGGAGTGCGTTTGTCGGCGAGATGTGGGTGAACGCCTTGGTGTTCGGCATTCTCATCATCATTCTGATTTTCCGCCCCACGGGGTTACTTGGCACACCCGTGCGGGAGAAGGTGTAACATGGCCGACGCCGTCAAAAAACCGTTCCGCCTCGGCTGGGAACCCGCGCTGTTTCTGATGTTGATTGCGTTCCCGTTTCTGCCGATCTTCGAGTCGCTCTTCTTCACGACGACGCAGCGCTCGCTCGGCGACCAAATGCCGACGGTGTTCATCTTCGCGATCTTAGCACTCGGTTTGAACGTCGTCGTGGGCTACACGGGTATTCTGCATTTGGGGATCGCCGCGTTCTTCGCCATCGGAGCCTACACGGCGGGCATCTTGACCACAGCCGCATATTCATTTGAGTTGCCGTTTTACGTCGCACTGATTGTCGGGCCGATCCTCGCGGCACTACTCGGGTTGCTGTTGGGTGCCCCAACTTTGCGACTGCGCGGCGATTACCTAGCTCTCGTGACTTTGGGCTTCGGCGAAGTGACCAAGTCGGCGCTCACCAACCTTCAATCGATCACGGCCGGGACACAAGGGCTAGGCCCCGTACCACCGCCAGCCTTGCCTGGACTCGATTTGGATTGGGCCAGCGATTATCGGCCGTTTTACTTTCTCACGCTCGGGATCTTGATCGCAGTGGTGCTGCTCCTGCGGAACATCGAAAGCTCGCGGCTCGGCCGGGCCTGGGTGGCCCTGCGGGAAGATGAACTCGCGGCGAACTGCATGGGGTTGAATACGGCCAAACTCAAACTGGCCGCGTTCGCCCTCGGCTCCGGATTGGCGGGGTTGGCCGGCGTGCTCTACGCCACCCGCCTGACGAGCACTTCCGAGCCGAATGCCTACGACTTCAACCGCAGCATCTTCATGATCTGCTGCTTGATCCTCGGTGGCCTCGGCAACCGTCTCGGCGTCCTCCTCGGCGTGTTCATACTCGTCGGCTTCGACAATATTTTGTGCCCGATCATCGACGCCCAAATCCAACAGGCCTTCCCCGCGTCGGGTGGCAAGATTTACTTGCAGTTCACCGGCTGGAGGCTCTTCGTCTTCGGGCTGGCGTTGATTCTGATGATGCGGTTCCGCCCCGAGGGGATCATCCCGTCGTGCCGGATGAAACACGAACTGCATCCGAATGAATTGGTACCCGTGACCGTTCCAGGAGACCGGGCATGAGCGCACTGAAAATCGACAATCTGACCATCTCATTCGGTGGCATCACGGCCGTTTCGGCTCTGTCGCTCGATGTTGCAGCAGGGCAGATTTTTTCCATCATCGGCCCCAACGGTGCGGGCAAGACCACGGTCTTCAACGTCGTGACTGGGATCTATTCACCCAACTCGGGCACCATCAGTTTCGATGGCCGCGATGGCATCAAAAAGTTCACTGGGAAGGTGTTGCTCGGCTGTATCGCGATCGGGTTGATCGTGGCATTCCTCTGCGGATTGACGGCCGCGAAGGTCGAACCGTTCTGGTCGGCGACGATCCGCAAGCCGTTCGCGTCCCCTAAAGTCCGGTTCGAATTCGGCAAGTCTTTTCAGGCGTTCACCCGCTACGTGCTCGGCAAACCGGGATATGCGAAGGCGGCTTACGCCGACGGTTGGGAGGTCTCGACACTGAGTGGGGACAAAATCACCGGGGTCAGTTCCGAGGCCGAAGCCGCGAAACTCGCCGACGAGCTGTTGCTCGCACCGCCAACCTTGAATGGTTTGGAAATTCAATTGAACGGCCAGACGCTGGAAAAATTCGAGAAAGAGGAGGACGCCAAGAAAGCCTTTGGCAAATTCCCAAAGATCGCCGATGACCAAACCTGGCACCTCAATCAGATGCTCGTGGCCACCGGCATCGGGTTCTTCCTCGGTACCTTGGCGGCACTGGTCGTTTGGAATCGCAACCGACGAACCCCCGACGGAATCTCGATGGGGGGCATCGCCCGGACGTTCCAAAACATCCGCCTGTTCCGCGACATGACGGTGCTCGAAAACATCTTGGTGGGTATGGATCGCACCATGAGCCGAAACATTTTTGCCATGGCCTTGCGGTTGCCGGGAATGCAAAACCAAGAAAAGACCGCCGAAGCAAAAGCCGTCGAATTGCTGCAATTCGTCGGGCTGAATGGCACATCCGGGCAACTGGCCAAGAACTTGCCCTACGGTGACCAGCGCCGGTTGGAGATCGCTCGGGCCATCGCCACCGAACCGAAACTGCTGCTGCTCGATGAACCGGCCGCCGGGATGAATCCGAGTGAGACGACGGGGCTGATGGAATTGATCCGCAAGATCCGGGATCGCGGGATGACCGTGCTGCTGATCGAGCACCATATGAACCTCGTCATGGGCATTTCGGATCGCATCGCGGTGCTCGATTATGGTGTAAAGATCGCTGAGGGAACACCCGCCGAAGTGAGCCGCAATCCGAAGGTGATCGAGGCCTACCTCGGGAAAGAAGAGGTGAGCTGATGCCCGCACTCCTCACAGTCGACAAACTCCGTTCCGGCTACGGCCCCATTGACGTGCTCCATGATATTTCGATGACAGTGGACGCCGGCGAAATTGTTGCCATGATCGGTGCCAACGGTGCCGGGAAAACGACGACTCTGATGACCATCGCCGGGATCGTGAAGGCCCGCGCAGGGACGATTACGTTTGACGGCCAGAACCTCAGCGGGGCGCCCGCACACAAGATTGTCCGGCTCGGGATGGGGCAATCGCCCGAAGGCCGCAAGATCTTCCCGCGTCTGACGGTGCTCGAAAATTTGGAAATGGGGGCCTTCACCCGCACCGACAAACCGGGGATCGCCGACGACCTTGAAAAGATGTTCGCGATGTTCCCGATCTTGCGCGAACGCAAGGGGCAAGCCGGCGGATTACTCTCGGGTGGCCAGCAACAGATGCTCGCCATCGCCCGGGCATTGATGTCGCGACCGAAGTTGCTGTTGCTCGACGAACCCTCGCTCGGGTTGGCCCCGCAGATTGTCGTGCAGATTTTCGACGTGATCCGCGACCTCAACAAATCCGGGATGTCGGTACTGCTCGTGGAGCAGAATGCCCGCATGGCCTTGCGGATTGCCCACCGGGCCTATGTACTAGAAACAGGCCGCGTGACCTTCACCGATCAAGCCAGCGTGGTGCTGAACGACCCGCGCATCCGCGCGGCCTATCTCGGCGAGTAACAAGAATTTTTAACCGCAGAGGAAGAAGAGAACGCAGAGATCGAAAGAATGACTGAAATGAATGAACCCAATCTTCTTTTGGTTCCTCAGCGTACTCTTCTTTCTCTGCGGTGAAATTCCGCATTATGAAAATACTGAAGCTCGAAACCGATTTGCTGAACGTGCCGCTGCCGCGGCCGGTGGCGTTGCCGACGGCCCAAGATCCGCGGCCGGCGACACATGTCGAAGTGATCATCGTGCGCGTCCTCACCGATTCGGCCCACAC
>JANXWE010000043.1 GCA_025351325.1 Fimbriiglobus sp. | reverse complement strand
GCATCGGGTTAACCCGATGCGCGAGCATCGGAACGCTATTCGCCCCTTCGATCCCGTTCGGGAAATCCAAGTTTCAGGCTTCGCACCGCCGATGCTCGCGCATTGAGTTAACACGATGTGCAAGCATAATCCCGTTCACCGATGTGCAAGCATCATCCCGTTCACCGATGTGCGAGCATCGGAAGATTCACCGCGGCACCACAACACATCCCGCCGAACCGCACGACGACTGCGGGGACAGGCAAGGCCCGCACGGTTTCTTGGTCTTGCAGAGGTCTCCGAACGTCGATTGCGACGGCACGAAGATCCGATCCCCCGGCTGAATTTGGTAATTCGTACTCGTGTCGCCGAGTTGCACAATTTGGTTGTAGCAAATCGGCAACACCACCCGGCAACCGCTTGGAGTGGTCGGTCGCGAGAGGATAATCTTCTTCGCATCGGCCTGACGGGTCAATCCCCCGGCGGCGAGTATGCCATCGAGAACGGTCTCTCGCCCGGCGAGTGGGTAGGCCCGTGGGGCGTTCACTTCCCCGAGAACGTAAAAGACTTTGCTTTCGCGCCCGATCAACCGCACCGAGATCGGCGTCTTCTCTTTCGATTGCGAATCGATGAGTTTGCGGACATCGGTTTCAATTTGGGCCACCGTTTTCCAAGCCACGACCGGTCGACCGAACTTGCCGAGGTCGATGGTGCCATCTTGGAGCACCGGCTGATTGCCGGGCAGACGAATCAGGGAATCGAGATCGGTCGGTTCCACCGAGAGCGTGTCGCCCGGCTCGACGATGTATGCAGCCAACGACGCTTTATCGAGTTCTTTGGAAACCGCGGCCGGGTTCACGGCCGCATCGCGGAACTCCTCCGCCGGCTTGATGAGCTTGTGCACCGGCGGAGCAAAACCAAGCGTGGTGGCAACGGTCGTGCAGCCCGACCCAGACGCGAGGATGGCCAAACCCATGCCCAAAATCAGAAACCTCATCCCATTCTCCCCACAAAATAGACTGTGAGGGTAAAATCGGTTGAATGGGTGGTATGGCTTGAATGGATTATTTCCCGGAGGTCGAGAGTGGCAAGTATTGCCCCACGAAAAAGCGGACGGCGTTTTCGCTGAGCAAATTGGCCGCGTTCACCCGGACGGAGGGCCGGTCGGTTGTCCCTTCGATGTGGAGCCGGACGACGCGATTGGAAAGCCCTTCAGTGATGCGGACAATCAAGCCCACAGGGATCGGGCCGATGGCGGGAATATCACGCAGGATCAACCGCAGCAGCGGGGCGCTCGGGCCGATCTGCCCAGAGTTGTAGACGACATCCAAATCGAGTTTGCCCAACAGGGATATGGTTCCATCCGCGAATAATTTGGCGCTCGAACCGCCCAATGACAAGCGTTCGATCCGCAGCAGACCCGATCCAAGACGTACCGAGAGTTCGCCAGAATCGAATCGTGTTAACGCTTGAACAGGTGAGATCAACGTGGAGATCGAACCGAGGATCGGCAGTTCTTTGACGGTGGTCTGCCCGAACCGGGCCATGAGATCGCCCTTGAGATCGGACGAACTCCGAACATCGTCACCGGTGAAATCGAATCGCCCAGTGGTTTTGCCAACCCCGTAAGCGCTGGATCCGAAACTTTTGGCGAGATTGCCGACGTTCACATCGACAAATTCAACTCGACCTTCCACGCGAGCCGTTCCATTGAGAATGATTTCCGAACGAGCGGTCACCCGGCCGTTCGCAACGGTGCCGGTCGCATCGCGGATCGTCAGTCGGGCACTGCCACCCGGGACAACTTGCCAACTTAATGGGACGCGGAGTTCTGAAACATCGACACCATCGATCTTGGTTCGCACGGCCATCAGTGTGCCGCCACCTCGAAATTCTTTGCCGATTGAACTGCGTAGGGATGCCGAGATTTTGCCGGATTCCGCGTTCAAACCGAGTGGCGTCAAGAGCGTGGACGCATTGGCATTTTCCAACTTCAAGTTGAGGAAACTTTTCCGGGGCTGATCGAAATCATAGCGCAATCGTCCGCGCAGTGATCCCCCGGCCAATTCCCCCATCAACGATGGGATTTCAATGCCATTAGAATCTACCCGTATCTCGGAACTAATATCAGAAGTATCGAAAAGTTCATCGCCCCAGCCAAAATCTCGGATTTCAACCCGTCCAGTACCAGTCGGGCCGTCCAAACCATGGATATATTTTAACGACAGGCTCAATACGCCGCTGAGGGGTTTCAACGATTCAATACGCAAATCTCGGCCGATGCGATCCAAGCGAATTCGATTCAGGCGAATCATTCCACCGTCGGATTTACCAGGGGCCATTTTCGGTGCGATTTGGTTTCCAATCGGATACGTCCCGTCGACATCGAATGATCCACCGAGCGCATCCCCTTTTAAATCGTAGGTGATGGCACCGGGTTGATAACCGAGTTTGCCAGTAAGTTTGGTGGTTGGAATTCCTTGGACGATCAACTTGGAAGAATTCAGAGCCAAATCACCAGTGATCTTTGCAGCTTCAAATGTCTCCAATGGTGGCAACGTGCCGGTGAGTGTACCGGCGAATTTACCCGAGAGTTTGACGGGGCTATCCGGAATCGCCGAGGTGAGTGCCGCGAAATCCAATTCCTTGAAGTTGATCGAGAACGACCCGGGAACGACACCGACCAATGGAAGTTTTGCGACCCCCGATATTTTACCCGAGTACACATCGGCGTTGGCTTCGGTCAACTCGGCGATCCCATTTTTAAGCATCAGTTGAACCGATAAGCGATCCGCTTTTTGACCGAACAATGCGATGCCGGTAGAAGTGAGTTTTCCATTGGCTTCATAACGCTTCAAATCACTGAGTTGATCACCCGGGATTTTCAAATGAAATTCGCCGGAGAATACCCCGTCGGCTTTATCTTTCAATCCTGGCAATGCGGCGAAGACTTGGCCCAGTGGAATCGCATCCAGTGTGAGATCGGCGATCAATTCCGTTCGGGGGTCGATACCGAAAGTCGCTTTCCCGGCGAAACTACCAGCTTTTGCGGCTAACCCTTTGGGGAATTCGGCCGAGAACCGCGTGAGTTTCAGAACGCCGTCGCGGAGTTCGACATCGGCAGCAACCTGGGTCAAGATCAGCTCTTCGATTTGCAAGCTCGGGGTGCTGAGCTTCCCCTGTGCCCGGTACAATTTCAGCGAACCGGTATCATTGGTGGGAATCTCGGCCGAAAGTTCGAGAGTGACCTTCCCGGCCAATTTGACGGGGGAAGCGAGGTTCGCTTTCGCCACCAGTTCGGCGATGTCCACATCCCGCAACTTGAGATTCGCACGGACGTATTGAGTTTCGGATTCTTTTTTCAGCGGTTGCGGATTGGGCTGAAGGAGTGTGCTCAGCAGCAGTTTGGCCAAGATAATTTCGGTTCCTTCCATTTGCCGGCGCGACATTTTTTTCGGCGCGTCGTCGAATTGAAGTCGTTTACCGTCGCCCGAAAGGAGCATTTCAATGTCGGCTTCGCCGCCGAATAACTTCCCTTTGATGACCGCTTTGCCTTTGCCTTCCGGGCGGACTTGGCCATCGGCCACCACCAGTGTGATATCACCTTGGCCGTTCATGCGCCCTTCGTCCACCCGCGCCGCCAAGCCCCAGGTCTTGGGCGTTTTCTTAACGTCGAGATTGGTGGCACGAACCTTGAATTCCAATCGTGTTGGTTGAGTCCCAAAGTCGAGAACAGCATCTGCATCGACAGCCCCATCGGCGGTACGACCGCGGATCCCGACCAAGTTCACCTTGGCACCGTCGACGATCACTTTGCCGGCCGTTTCGTAAATTTCGAGATCGATGGGGAAGATCTTCAATCGGGTTTGGCTCGGCTCGCATTCGACATGCCACGTCCATTTGGAATCGCTCCCGCGGCCCACCTTCACCCTGGCCGTTGTATTGCCTTCCAATTCGACATTGTCCCAAGTTTCGGCCGGAACAAAGGGAATCGATTTCAACTTGGGCGGGGTCAGGGCCACGCTGCCGACGGTTTCAACTTGTACGGAACCGGCCTTGCCGGTCGCGTCCCAAACTCCGGTGATATTCCATTTGCCGAATTCTTTGTCATCAACTATTCCAAAAATAACCAACCCGACATCGGATTCCACGATCTTCACATCGATATTTGAGACGTTGAAATCAGGCTTGCCCGCTTGGACAATATGAATTGTCGCACCTTTAACTGCAATCTCGGGCAGCACGGTCACTGCTCCGCTACTGCTAGGGGGTTGCGGAAGTGTACCGAGCAGATTTCCTTTTTCGTCCAGATGGAGATGGACTGTGGCTTGATCGATTTGGATCACTTGCGGAGTTCGACCGCTCGCCAATCCAATCGGTGAAACATCGACGTGAACCGTGCCCTTGACCAACGGGGGATCCGAACCCGCCCCCGGGATTTCAATTTTTAGCGTGGTGCTATTCAAATCACTCGTTAAATCGGTCACCCGGACGTCGCCGCCGAACTTCTCGGTCAGTTTCGCCGAGGCCAATTGCTTCACGGAGTCGGAACTCAGATAGATGCGTAGGCCGAGGTAGCTCAGGACGACGATTGCCAGCGTCGCGGCGAGGCCGATGCCCACAATTCGTCGAGTCTTCGACATGAAATCCCCAGAAACGAGATCAATTCAGTTCTACTGAATTGCGGCAATCGCTATGCCAAGAGTCCGGATGGCAGCACATGGGAACTGAACTGCACAGCGGCCGGCAGGATCTCGCTCGACTGCTCACTTGGCCACGGGCGGTGCTCCACCGCTGTTCTGATCCGTTCCTTGCGGTCGAACCGGTTCGCTGGGATCTTTCTTCACCACCAAGTTCAACCCGGCCCGGTTGCGACCGCGCTCTCCCGATTCCAACCCGGGCGGTGTGGTGCGCCAGGCTACGCCCGGTTCTTTGAACAGGATCGGTTCCCCGTCCGGATACGAGTAGTTTTTCCGAGGGGTCTCGGTGCTTTTCGGGTTCACTTTGGGCGCCTGAGTGAAGGCGCCTTGCGCGGCTAGTTTGTAACCCTCGTCGAACATTTTCGTCGTTTCTTTCGGGTCGAAGTTGGTGCTGTCGTTGGTGACTTTCAAGTCGGGCGGAATCGCAGCCGTGAAAAAGTCCATGCCGGTGAGCATACTGTACGTGTAGAAGCGGTACAAATCGCCGCGAGCCGCGACGTAGAGCAAGTTCGACACGGCCGCACCGACGATCGCAATCGTCCGCGGTTTCACGCCTTCGGGGTCGGGGTAGGCTTTCCCGGCGACCAGGGCGAACAGGTTCGAGCCGGCCAGCGAATTCGCCCCGGCCGGCTCGGGCTCGGTCGGCGAGAAGTACGGCGGGCGGAAAAACATCGCCCGGCTGACCCCGCCGTCCACGTGCAGTTCCTCGTACGGCCGGCCGTCGATGTTGACGTTGAAGCGGACCGACGGGAAGAAGCCGGGGATGGCCGCCGACGCCATGATGACGTCGACCACGAGTTTGCGGGATTCCTCGGTTCCTTTCGACGAGATCGCGCCGATGTCCCAGACCACGAGTCGCTTGGTGTCCAAGTTCGTGGTGCCCATGTACAGCCGGCGGCCCTTGGCGTGTTCCGCCGCGACCTTCGCCGCCATCTCGGTGTTGTAGATGCAGTTGATGCGGGCGCGGAGCGGGCCGTTGTCCGCCAACGATTCGGCGAAGAACGACCGCACGGACCGGCGGATTTTGAACACGTCCTCGTTGCGGACAGTCGTGTACAGCTCCTTCATGATTTGGTCGTACTCGGTACCGAGGAACGCCAACGGGGCAATCAACGACCCCGTGCTCACCCCCGTGACGACATCAAACATCGGTCGTCCACCTTCGGCGGGGGACTTCCCGGACGCCGTCCAGCCGCACAAAATTCCCGCCGGGTAAGCTCCGAAGACCCCGCCCCCCGAGAGTACCAAAATGTTGTATTCCTTTTGACGGTATGGCTTACCATCAACACCTTTTTCAATCTTCAATTCGCGGGCACGCCGTTCGAGTGCCGCTTCGGCACGTCGCTCGGTGAAAATCCTGGTGATTTCCGATGCTTCGAGTGGCCCGAGCGGATCGGCAGGCTCTGTGGCGGACGTCGCATTGACGAGGTCGTTCGGCTCGACACCATAAGGAAGGGGCGTGGGACGCTTTTCGACTTTTCGAAATTGACACGCCGAACCGAGAAAAAGCACTGTCAACATCGTCACTAGCAACTGGCTTCTCACGCCCAACCCCCCGCGCGACGAAACAATTCTGGTCGGATAGCCAAGTTGGCTCCGGAACGCAATTGAAAAGCAAGCCGAACGTTGGCATGGGCCTTGCGTAATTTCGCTGAACACTCGAATCATGTCGATTCGAGAGCATTGTGGTCACAACGAGGAGAAGTCACGATGTCCATTAAGCAGAAGATCGATGATGCCGTCGATGTCGTCGCGGACAAAGCCAAAGACGCCAAAGACGCCGTCGTGGATGCGGCCGGCGTCGTGGGAGATAAAGCCAAGAAAGTGGGGGCCAAAGTGAAAGACGCCGCCCAAGACGCGGCCCACACCGTGGGTCAGAAAGTGAAGGGCGCCGGCGAGAAGATCAAGGATCAAGCCGAGTAGATGTTTTTCAAGCCGCTGGCCCCACGATCCTATGATCGTGGGGCTTTTTTTATGTCAACTACTATTGAGCAATCGAATTCTCAAATCACCGCATGCAAGCTGCTCAATAACAATTCCATCGGACAGTTGGTGGTCAACCCATTTTCGGCATGGCAGATGCATCGGATTTCCTATCCCGTGCTGACCGCACACGTTTCACTAATCCCCTTGGAGTTCACCATGTTACGCTGGGCCATCGCATTCTTGCTCATCGCTTTAGTTGCTGCCATTTTGGGTTTCACCGCGCTCGAAGGGACGGCGATGTGGGCTGCGAAAATCACCTTCGTCGTCTTCGTCATCCTGTTCGTCGTGTCGCTGGTGTTCAACGGCCGCACCCCAAAAGCTTTGACGTAACCCAAAGCGTCACTCAGATGAAAGCCCACCGTTTTGGTGGGCTTTTTTAATTGTGGGAGTTGTTACTAGATATAGGCAACGAGTTGCGCAATCGATGACGATCCGAAAAACCCTGGCACCACGTTTGCTCCAATTACCCCAGGTTTGGATCGGAGTGTCCGGCCTCTGTTGGTGGTCAACGGTCTTATCAGGATGCTTTCCCAAGACTGCGCCCTATCCGTTCGGAGAACGCCATGACACTGTCACCTGCTCCTGTCGTTGGTGCGACCAACGTCGGGAATCAATCGAAGTTGGAGGCGGCGCTCGAATGCCGACTCAAGAAAGTCATCGAAGGGGGGCCGGTGGCCATCACCGACCGCTTGAACGAACTCGATGGCGAGTGGACGGCCGGGAGGGCTGCCAAGGCGACTGCGGGAATCTTCATCGTCGTGGGTTTGACGATCGCACTGCTGACCATGAATCTGTACTGGCTGATTTTGCCGATCATCGGCGGGGCCGTGATGCTCCAGTACCTCTTTGGACGCAAGTCGCTGATCGGCGAGCTGTTCCACGCATTCGGTCTCCGATCCGGCTCCGAAATCGACCAAGAAAAGATGGCTCTGCGGGTGCTGCGGGGTGACTTCGCTTCACTGCCGACCGTTCACACGATTGAGGATCGCGACGCACTGACTCGGATGGAAGGCGAAGGTGGCCCCGCTGTTGAAATCGACGAAAGCAAGCAAGACACCCATGTGGCGGTGAAGGAACTGATCGGCGCCGTCCGGACGTAAACTCCCGGCAAAAACACGCGACCCGGCTCAGGAAATTTCATCTACTGAGCTGGGCGTGTCGTTTTAGTTAACCTTGGCACGTTGATTGCCATTTCAATTGTTCAATCCACAATCAGGGAGAGGCTATGACCCAAGTTGAAAATCCCGTCACCGTCAAAACCGTGTCTCCCGATTCCCCCGGTACCAGTTTAACGGAATTATTCTCGGGGATACTCTCCGACACACAGACTCTGTTCCGCCAACAAATTGAACTGGTGCGCGCGGAGTTCGTCGAAGACTTGCGGCGGACCAAACAAGTCGCCCAATGCTTCGGGATCGGCGCATTACTTCTGACCGTCGGCGTCGTGATGCTGTTGGTCGCCGGGGTGCATTTGTTGGAACACTTGACCGGTTGGCCGATGTGGGCCTGTTGGGCCGCGGTGGCGGCGACCGCACTCGTATTCGGGATCGTTTCATTCGTGGTGGGATCGCGTATTTTGGCGAATTTCAATCCACTCCCCGACAAATCCATCCACGCTTTCCAGGAGACGGTATCATGCCTGACGAATCCGCAGAAGTGATCGAACAAAAGATGAGCGAGACCCGCGATTCATTGACTCAGAAAGTGAGCGCACTCGAAAGCCAAGTCGTCGATACGCTCCAGAGTGCCACGGCGTCCGTGAGTAGCATGATGGAGCAGGTCAAAACAGCGGTGCCCGAAACCATTGCGAGTGTGAAGGAAGGATTGACCGGGGTGACCGAGAGCGTCACGGAACAGGTGAAAGCATCACTTGATATTTCTCACCACACTCGAGAACGCCCGTGGGCCATGGTCGGCGGCGCTGCGGCTCTTGGGTTCATCACCGGAATGGTACTTTTCCGACGAACCTACAGTGCCCCCGCCGCACAATCCGCTTCCGCGGCACCCCGAGCATTCGCGTCGACTTCTGCCCCTGCAGCGTCAAGCCCCCTGAAATTACCGGGTTGGCTCGACCAAATTGTGGATCGCCTCACCGAAAAGGTGTCCGAAGAAGTCCGCAAATTGGGAGAGGTGGCCGTGTCAACCGCTTCGTCTTCGCTGCAGCAATCGATGGAGCACGTGCTCCCAACTTTGTTGGGTTCTGTCACTGCAAAAGACAAACCGGTCAACCGGGTAGCCCAAGCCGCAGAACAAAACGGATTCGCTTCGACACCGCGTTGAAGGGGCAATTCATCGTTCTCGAACAAAACAATTGAACCGCGGAGGAGCGGAGACGCGGAGAAAAAAAGGGTAGACAGTATAGGGTAGGGCGAACAGCCAGGTAACAAGCCTACCCTCTTTGATACTTTGTCTTTTGCTTTCCTCCGCGTTTCTGCGTCTCCGCGGTTCAAAATCTTATCCGTGAAAATCGCTCAACCGTCCTTTTTGAATTCATCTTTGTTGATCTTGTGATGGGCGATCTTATCGGTGATGCTCCGGCGGGATAGGCCGGTGATCTTGGCGCACTTTCCGACATGGCCACGGGTTTTCCGCAGCGCCTTTCTCAGATAGCGCTCTTCGAACTTACCGGTGATCTCCGCCATTTGATCGGGCAAGGATCTCAGCAGATCCACATGGAATGGGCTGAATTTACCCGACGGTGCAATGGTCACCAAATCGGGCGGCAAGTTGGAGGGATGGATGACGCCATCTCGAGCCGTCACGCAGGCCCGTTCGATGGCGTTCTCCAACTGGCGGACATTTCCCGGCCAGTTGTAATCCAGCAAGAGTTGCATGGCAGCAGGATCGATCTCGGGGGCGGTCTTGCCGCGTGCATACTTCTGAGCGAAATGGAGCGCGAGCAACGGCACATCTTCCAAGCGATCCCGCAGGGGTGGCAATTCAATCCGGATGACGTTGAGCCGATAGTACAAATCTTCCCGGAACGTCCCTTCCCGTACCATCTTGTCGAGTGATCGGTGCGTGGCCGCGATGAGCCGGACTTCGATGTTGATCGGTTCGGCGCCGCCGACCCGTTCGATGCGTCGTTCTTGAATGACCCGCAAGAGTTTCACTTGCATGTGCAGCGGGATGTCGCCGACTTCGTCCAGAAATAAGGTGCCTTTGTTGGCCTGTTCGAAGCGTCCCTTCCGCTGGGCGATGGCCCCAGTGAACGATCCTTTCTCATGTCCGAACAATTCGCTTTCGAGAAGTGACTCCGGCACGGCTGCGCAGTTGACTGCCACCATTTGACCACTTCGGTTCCCACTCGAGGCTTGATGGATGGCACGGGCGATCTGCTCTTTGCCCGTCCCCGTTTCCCCGATGATCAGCACGGTACTGGTGGTGTCGGCGACGTTGCCGATGAGTTCGAAGACGTCGTGCATCTTCGGGCTTTTGCTGAGCACATTTTGAAAAGCGTGCCGCTCTTGGAGCTGCGACCGCAGGTTGGAGACTTCATCTTGCAAGGCCCGTTCTTTCAAGGCTCGTTGGACGAGCAGACAGAGATGTTCCGGATCGGCCGGCTTGGTGAGGAAGTCGTAGGCCCCGAAGTGCATCGCCGCGACGGCGTCTTTAATGCTGCCATGGCCAGTGGTTACGATCACCGTCACCGGGATCTTTTTGGCCTGGATCATCTCCATTAGCTTCATGCCACCGATCTTGGGCATCTGCAAATCGGTGATGACCAAGCTGTACGTATTCACCGCGAGGAGTTCGAGTGCCACGGCCCCATTCTCAGCGGCATCCACTTGAAGCCCGAGAGCCGTTTCCAACAGTTCGCACAGCGACGTCCGCGCATCGTCGAGATCTTCGACCACGAGGACACGCTGGGAAAGGGCGGGCACAATTGTGTCGGTCATGCTGGAGGCTCACGGTGGATTTTCAGAGTTTGTGCCAATGGCACACGGCTAGCATAGCTCTGGCATTCTCCATACCAATGTTAGGCAATCGGTTGCTCATTTCGAACGGGGTGCGGGGGTGTACAACAAGGTCTTGGCTTCGGTCGGGTTCCTCTCTGGAAAAAGTGGCCTCGGCACATCGGTGGCGACGCCACGTTCTCGTTTCTCGATTCGACACCCGCTCGAGAAGTTCGTCGTGGCGGTTCTCGCCGCGACTTTGGCCGTGCTCGTTCGCGGTTTGTTCGATCCGGTCATGGCAGGCGACCACGCATTTGTGATTCCACTGTTGTCCGTGGTGTTCGTCGCTTGGTACTGCGGATTCTGGCCTGGGTTGGTCACGTTGCTCATCAGTATGATCGCGGTGATTTATTTCTTCATTGAACCTAAGAATTCATTGGTCATAAATAAGTACTCGGATCAAGTCGCTGTCGGCTTCTTCCTGTTCGCTGGATTCGCCTGTTCCCTGCTTGGGCAAGCGCAACTGAACAATAGCCGACGGGTTGCCCGCAATTTATATACGTCGCAGGTGAAGCAGCGCGAACTTGAAACACTCACCCTACAATTGATGACGTCGCAGCGGCAGACGGCCGAATCCCTCGCCCAACTCGACACGTTCGTCATGAACGCCCCCCTCGGCATGGCCTTTCTCGACCGCGAGCTGCGACTGGTGCGAATTAATAAGCAGCTGGCCGAAGCCAACGGCCTGAGCATCGAAGCCGATTTGGGAAAGCGGCTGACGGAAGCCGTCCCCGATCTTCCGTCCGAGCGCTTGGAAGAGTACCTCCAAGTGTTGGCGACCGGGGAAGCAGTAACCAACCGGTTGGTGGTCGGCCAACCTGATATCCCTACGGCGACGGGGCGAGTTTGGGAATCGAGTTACTACCCCGTTCGACAACCCGACGGCGATCTTTTGGGCGTTGGGGTGGTCACCCGCGAGATCAGCCAGAAGCTGCGTGATGAACAAGCATTGAAGGAGAGCGAAGCGAGGTTTCGCAACCTGGCGGAGGCAATGCCTCAAATCGTCTGGGTCACGCTCCCCGATGGATTCACGGAATATTTCAACTCGAATTGGTACATTCACACCGGTCGCACCGAACTGGAAAGTTTGGGATCGGCATGGTTGGACGCCCTGCATCCGGACGATCGGGAACCGACCGCGAAGCGTTGGAACGAGGCCACCGTCAGTGGTCTTCCGTACGAGATCAACTACCGCTTTCGCGGGGCGAGTGGGAACTACCGGTGGTTTCTCGGGCGGGGACTGCCTCAGCGCGACGACTCGGGAGCAATCCTCCGCTGGTTCGGAACCTGCACCGACATCGACGATGCCAAACGGATCGCCGATGCCCTGGCAGAGAGTGAGCGATTGCTCCAACTTTCGCACACCGAGTTGGAACAACGCGTGGCCTTGCGAACCGTGGAACTGTCAGGTGCGATCTCGGCACTCCAAGATGAAGTCGATTTTCGTCTCAAAGCCGAAAAGCAGGCGGCCGCGTCCGCCGTCGAACTCCTGCGTAGCAACGGTGAACTCGAACAATTCGCCTACGTCGCCTCGCATGATCTCCAAGAGCCGTTGCGAAAGATTCAAGCCTTCGGCGACCGGCTCAAAATCAAATGTGCCGCGCAACTCAGCGCCGACGGTATCGACTATCTCGACCGGATGATGTCCTCGGCGACGCGGATGCGGCAACTCATCAACGACTTGCTGGCGTTTTCCCGTTTGACCAGTAAACCGCGGGTGTTCGGCCCGGTGAATTTGGCCACGATCGCCGCCGGGATGCTGTCCGACTTGGAGATCCGTATTCAACAAACCGGCGCCCGAGTGGAGATCGGCTTTCTCCCGGTCATCGACGCCGATCCGCTGCAAATGCGGCAACTTTTTCAAAATTTATTGAGCAACGCCCTCAAGTTCTTCAAGCCCGACACCCCGCCGAATATCACGATTGACGGGGAGATTATTCCGGGTGTCCGACCGCTGTTACGACTGCAATTCCGAGACAACGGCATAGGATTTGATGTGAAGTACTTGGATCGAATCTTTCAAGTGTTCCAACGGCTCCATGGTCGGGGCGATTACGAAGGAACCGGAGTTGGCCTTGCCATCTGCCATAAGATCGCCCATCTTCACGGCGGTGAAATCACCGCCATCAGCAGCCCGGGGAACGGCGCGACGTTCGTCGTGACTTTGCCCGTGTGCCAACCGACAACCTCACCAGAAGTCTATGAAAACTAATTTAAAACCCATCACGATCCTCATGGCCGACGATGATCCCGAAGATCGTCAACTCACCAAAGAAGCCTTCGAGGAAAATCGTTTGAAGAACGATCTCCGCTTCGTCGAAAACGGCGAAGAGATGCTCGACTACTTGAACCGGCGCGGCAAATACACCGATCCGGAAAGCTCCCCGCGACCCGGCTTGATCCTGCCGACTTGAACATGCCGTTGAAAGACGGGCGGGAAGCCTTGCAAGAAATGAAGGCCGACCCACGCTTCAAGTCGATTCGGGTCGTGGTGATGACCACCTCGCAAGCGGATGAGGATATCGCCCATTCCTACAGCTTGTCGGCATCGTCGTACATCATGAAGCCGGTCACGTTCGATGGGTTACTCGAAGTGATCCGGGTCCTCGGGAAATACTGGCTCGAAATCGTCCAACTTCCGGAAAACAGCGATGACAGCGCGAGCTGAGAACGAACGCATCCGCGTTCTCCTCATCGATGACGACCCCGAAGACTATTTGATCACCAAGGGTCTTCTCGAGGACATCCACAGCCAGCCATTCGTGCTCGATTGGGTCGACGGCTACGACGCCGGTCTCACTGCAATTTCTCAAGGTACTCACGACGTCTTCTTGGTCGATTACCGACTCGGTGCCCGCGATGGAATCCAACTTCTCGCCGAGGCGTTGACCAAAAACTCGAGTGCCGCCGTCATTCTGTTGACGGGCCAGGGACAATACGAAATCGACCACTTGGCCATCGAGACCGGGGCGGCCGACTACTTGGAAAAAAGCCGGCTCGATTCGATTCTGCTCGAACGCTCCATCCGCCATGCGCTGCTCCAGAAGCACTACGAAGCCAAGTTGGAAGCGAATGTCGCCGAGCGGACCCAGGAGCTGGAACGGCTGAACGAAAACTTGAAGAAAGAATCTCTTGAGCGTAAAAAGGCAGTGGAGGCGTTGCGGGAAGCCGACCGCCGCAAAGACGAATTCTTAGCGACTTTGGCCCACGAGCTGCGCAATCCGCTGGCCCCGATCCGTAACGCCTTGACCATCATGCGGCTCAAGCCCGATTCGCCGGATGCCATCGAGCGGGCCACCGGCATGATCGACCGCCAAGTCGGTCACATGGTGCGGCTGATCGACGAGTTGATGGACATTTCCCGGATCACCCGGAACAAATTGAGACTTGTCCCCGAGCGTCTGCAAATATCGGAGGTCATCTCCGCCGCGATCGAACTGAGCCAACCGCAGATCGAAAAAGCCAAGGTGACCCTCTCGGTGCAGCAGTACCCGACCGAAGTCATCCTCTCCGCAGATCGCCTCCGGCTGGCCCAAGTCTTCTCGAACCTGCTCGATAACGCGGCCAAGTACACCGAGCCGGGTGGCACCATCACGATCGGAATCGAAGTGTTGAACCGCGAGTTGGCCGTGTCGTTCCGCGATACGGGTATTGGGATTCCCGCCGAGCAGATGCCCTTCTTGTTCGAACTCTTCACCCAAATCGACCGGACACTCAAACGTGCCCAGAGCGGGCTTGGCATCGGTCTTGCAATGGCACATCGACTGGTGAAGATGCACAGCGGTGCGCTGGAAGCGACGAGTGGGGGTTTGGGTCAGGGATCCACCTTCACCGTCCGCTTGCCCCTCGACACCGACTGACCCGCACTCCGAACGACAACCAACATACTTTTCCCGGCCCGCACACGGCCGATTTAGCGAGTGACGCACCATGGCCAACGAAATCCCCAATAAAGCCTGGCAACGGTCGCTGACGACGCTTTCGGCACTGGCCATCTTCGCCACCATCATCGTCGCGTTGTATTGGGCCCGGTCGGTGTTCATCCCCGTGACCTTGGCCGTCTTCCTGGCATTCGTGCTCAGCCCCTTGGTGGTGTGGCTGCGCCGTCTCGGCCTCGGCAAAGCCCCAACCGTCTTCTCGGCCGTGGCACTCGCCGCCATTATCGTGATTTCGGTACTCAGCATCGTCACGTGGCAGATGACCGAACTGACGATGACTCTGCCGGAACACTCCGATTCGATCAAAAACAAAGTCACCAAGGTCAAAGAATATTTCGGAACCGACGGGGAAAATCGCTTCGCCAAAATGTTCGATGAGATCGGCGCGGTGATCTCCCCGCAATCGCAAAAAGATTCGAACTCCACGACCGTGGTCGTGGAAAAAGCGGGGAACAATTGGCTCACCCGGGCACCGGAATTCCTCAGCCCCGCTTCGGAAGTGTTCGGCCAAGCGGCCTTCGCCATCGTCCTGTCGGTGTTCATTTTGTGGAAGCGCGACGATCTTCGCAACCGATTCATTCGTTTGATCGGCGACAACCGGTTGACGACCGCGACCCGCGCCGTGGACGATGCCTCACGGCGGATCAGCCGCTACCTGTTGATGCAACTTCTCATCAACACGGTCTTCGGAATCCTGATCGCGATCACCATGCTCATCGTCGGCGTCCCGTACGCCTTGCTCTGGGGAGTCGTCGCCTCGCTGATGCGTTACATCCCGTACCTCGGCACCTGGTTGGGTTTGATTCCGGCCGTTCTGATCACCGTCGCCTTCACCGATGCGTGGTGGCAGCCCATCGCCGTGATCGGCGTTTACGGCACACTCGAATTGCTCTGCAATAACTTCTTCGAACCCCGCTTGTACGGCTCGAGTATGGGGCTCTCCGAGGTGGCGCAACTGATTGCCGCCGCATTTTGGGCCTTCTTGTGGGGGCCGGTCGGGTTGATCCTCTCGGGGCCGCTGACCGTCTGCTTGCTCGTGTTGGGCAAGAATGTCTCGGGGTTGAAGTTCTTCGAAATTTTGCTGGGGGACGAACCCGTACTCGGCTTGGACGTCCAATTTTACCAACGGCTGACCGCGCGCGACCAAGACGAAGCCTCGGGAATCATCCGCGAAGAGACGAAGACCAAAACGAGGATCGAAGTGTTTGATCGCGTGATCGTGCCGGCGCTGATCTACGCGAAGCGCGATTGGGAACAGAAAGATTTGTCGACCGAAGACCTCGGCCAAATGTTGGTGGTGGTGAAAGAAATCGTCGACGATTCGACCGATCCGGAATCCCCGACTGCGGCGGTGACGGATGATCCGGTTCCCGAAATCGAAAAAGTCCGCGTCTTGATCATTCCCGCCAGGGACACCAGCGACGAGCTGGCCGGCAACATGCTCGGCGTCTTACTCGATGCCGCACGATGGGAAGTGGATGTCTCCCCGGTTGCGCAGTTGACTTCCGAAGTCATCGGCCGCGCGAACGAGTTCGAACCCGCCGTGATTGTCATCTGCACCTTGCCGCCGGGTGGCATGACCCACACGCGTTACGTCAGCAAACGAATCGCCAAGCAATTCCCGAAATCCCGCATCGTGGTCAGTCGTTGCAGCACCGTCGTCGATGCCCCGGAAACCGCGGGTCAACTTTCGGAAGCGGGCGCTTCGTACGTCGCCACGAGTGTGGCGGACACCGTTCACCATTTGCAGACTTGGCTCGGCGCTTTGGACTCGCAGCAAAAAGTCGCCGTCAAAGTGAAAGAAGCAAAAAGTATTGGCATAACAACTGCACAATCCAACCTCGTCTGATTCGTGTCAACGGAACTAGCACCCTGTTCATTTTTGGAGAAGATCATGACGGACGTACGCGAAAAAGTCAAAAGCGGGATCGACACGGTGGCCGACCACGCCAAATCGGCGACCGACCAAGCCAAATCTACGGCCGACCAAGCCAAGTCGACGACGGATCGCGGAGCCAGTGTCGTCGGCCAAGTGAAGCACAAAGCCGAAGAAGCCGTCGAAGCCGTCGGGGAGTATGCCCACGATGCCAAAGACAAAGTTCAGCACTTCGCTGAAGACGCCTACGACGTGGCCGGCGACAAGCTCGGTACGCTGAGCAAAGACGTCACGGAATTGGTCAAGAAGTACCCGATTCAAGCACTGCTGATCGGGTTCGGTGCCGGCATGCTGATGGGCCGCGCCAGCCGCGCGTAACGGTTGATCCGACCGCAAACTGGTTTACTTCAACCGGCTGGACTTTGTCCCGCCGGTTGTTTTCTTGAACAGGAGGCCGTCATGAAATTCACCGGTATCGCACTCATCGTCATCGGCATCGCCCTGATGATATTCGCCGGGGTCTCGCACTTGGTTCTCGCGCCGACACCGGACGACATCAACAAAGCGACAGTTCCTTCGTCGCCGATTTTCAGTCCGGCGATCATGCTCGTCGTCGCCGCCTTGGCGACGATCTCGGGCGTCTCGATGTTGATTTACGGCGGACGTGGTTACATCGAGAAAACACCGGCGAAGCCACTGCGTTAGAAATCTGCCCCGAGCGGTCGGCGTGGGCCTTCCGGTCGGGTAGTCATTTCGTCAACTCACCGCGTCCCGTTCACCAACTGCTTCACATCTTCGTGGCACTCGCAGTCGACGGACGGTGCCCGCACGGGTTGGCGGATCCCCATCGACGTGTTCTTCTGCAGCCGGACGTCCCGATTCGGGTAGATCCAGCACTCGCCGGTGTCGTTGATGAAACAGACGAATAGCAAATAATGCTCCTGACCGTAGTCGATGGCAAAGTGCGCATACGCCGGGCCTTTGGGCGTATCGAGCGGGAGGGGCGGGTTCAATTGGGTCATGAGAACCGTGCGGAGTGAGATTGGTGGAACGTCACACGGGCAAGAAATGCAAGTCCCGTACCTCAAATCTGAATTCACAAACTCCACACGGGTCAATCTGAACTTTTGTGGCGAAATAACCGATGAAATTCAGCGTTAACCCGTTGCGCAAGCACCGGAAGCCACCGCTGTTCGCCCCCTCGATCCTGACCTTCCTCACCGCCGATGCTCGCACATCGGGTTAATCAGTTTGCCGACGGACTGCCGCGGCGGCGAAACAACCGATGGAATTCAACGTTAACCCGTTGCGCGAGCACCGGAAGCCACAAATGATTCGCCGATGCTTGCGCATCGGGTTAACCGTCTCAAGAGAACTCAGTCCTGTTCGTCGTTACAAACGCAATGTCCCACCCGTGCGCTGGATGATGTCGATGGCTTCATCGACATCGTCTGATGTGGAAACCGTCACCAGTGTTTTACCCGCTTTGAGCTGCTGTTCGAAGTAGTCGGCGTCGTCCTGGGAAATCCCCAATCCCACAAGCCCACCAATGGCACTGCCCACGGTCGCTCCCACACCCATGCTCGCCAGCAGGCCGACCAAGGCCCCGCCGGCCAGCACCGGGCCAATCGGGGAGAGCAAACCGGCGACGACCGCCAAACCCAAGCCGGTAGCGGCCGTCGCTCCGACGGCGGCGCCGATCCCGGTACCCTCTTCCCATTTCGCTGCGGCCCCATCATCGGTGCGATCCAAAGTACCATCGACCCGGCGCGAAATGAGACCGATGTGTTCGTC
This sequence comes from Fimbriiglobus sp., assembly GCA_025351325.1. Classification (GTDB taxonomy): domain Bacteria; phylum Planctomycetota; class Planctomycetia; order Gemmatales; family Gemmataceae; genus JALHQU01. The sequence goes on along the minus strand of JANXWE010000043.1, from coordinate 3,465 downwards.
GGTGAATCCATTGGCACGCAGCTCTCGAACCGCTTTATGGGCGTCTTGGAGCTTGGCGAAAATACCGCCGACAGTCGTGGTGGTATCAACCATAACAATTTCTCCGATGAATGAGTCGGCAAAGCAGGGCGAGTATTCGCAGGGCCGACAAACCGCGATGAGAAACAGAAATGCAAATGGAGTGCCGTGATGCGATCGGACTTAAAAATGAACAAGGCCCGGATGATTCCAGGCCTTGCAATTCGGATTCGGTCACCACAAAGTTACCGACGAGTCGAGCGACGATTGTGCAAACTACTCACCGGGACGGGCATGTTGGGCATCAGCGAGAGGAACTTTTGCTGAACGACTTCCGAAGGTCGCAAGCCAGCACGATCGTCCGGCACGCATTCTTCCGCTTCCCAAGACTCGAATCCGTTCAATTTCAAAGTCGAATCGTATCCCGTCATCATCTCATCAGCTTGCAATTCTAACACCATGGTGGAAACTCCTTGTAGTCAATCTCTGTGTGCGCAATGGAAATGTGCACTTTTCATGCCATTCCCACTGCGTTTTGCAAGATCCTCTGATTCGCTCTCTTGAAGCACATCCACCGAACCCTTTCACGACGGGAATGCGAGGTTTGAGAACCAACGGGATCAAGTGCGAGCAGATTCGGCATCGATTTCGACGAGAACTTCGTGAACTCCGTCGGTATCGATCATCTCAATCTGATCTCCTTCACACATTACGCCGTTGAGGGTCACTCGAACAGTTCCATTCTGAAGATTATTAGGATTGAGACATTTGATCCGATAAATGGCCCGGCCGGAGCGAATCCGCACCACGAATTTTTTCCACGCCGAGGGAACACAAGGGTGTAACGTGAGTGTTGTGCCCTGGCGGTGGATGCCGAGGATGTCTTCCAGTCCGACGCGGTAGAGCCATGCCGAGGAGCCGGTGTACCACGTCCAACCGGCACGGCCGACGTGGGGCGGGCACGAATAGACGTCCCCAGCCAAGACGTACGGTTCGCCCCGGTATTGATCCGCCTTCGCCTCGACGGGGTTCATCAGCGCAAAAGCCCTGTGGGCCTCGTTTCCGCGTCCGAGCATGGCGAGTGCCTTGACGACCCATGCGGCCGCGTGGGTGTACTGGCCGCCGTTTTCACGCACTCCGGGCAAGTATCCCTTGATGTACCCCGGCCGGAGCGGGCCGGCGTCGAACGGCGGTGCAAATAGAAGCGACAACCGATCCGCGGGCCGGAGCAGTTGCTCCGTGACGGCATCCATGGCCTGTGAGGCCCGGGTGGGGTCGCCACCGGCCAGTACCGCCCACGATTGAGCGATCGAGTCGATGCGGCATTCGTCGTTTGAAGCGGAACCGAGCGGGGTGCCATCGTCGAAATAGGCCCGTCGGTACCAAGCGCCGTCCCACGCTTGTGCTTCCACGGCTTCCCGGAGTTGGTTGGCGTGCGCCCGACAAGTTTGTGCCACGGTCGTTTCTAGCATTCGATCCGCCACGGCCGCAAACTTTTCCAAGACCACCACTTGGAACCATGCCGCCCAGACGCTCTCTCCTTTTCCACCTGACCCGACGGTGTTCATGCCATCGTTCCAATCGCCGGTGCCCATCAAGGGCAGGCCGTGCGTCCCCAGTTGCCAGCCGTGGGCCAGTGCCCGTTTGCAGTGCTCGAACAGCGTCCCCGACTGTTCCGACACCCGCGGGATTCCGTACACTTCGTGCTGTTCCGGGGCTAGAATCGGCGCTTCGAGGAAAGCCAAATTCGCGTTCATCACATCCGTATCGCCCGTCACTTGAACATATTCTGCCGCGGTGTAAGGCAGCCAAAGGAAGTCGTCGCAGAATCGGGTGCGAACCCCGTTGCCCGCCGGTTCGTGCCACCAATGCTGGACATCCCCTTCCACGAACTGCCGCTTGGCCGCCCGCAAGAGTTGCGCCTTGGCTTCGTTCGGGACGGCGTGAATGAGGGCACAGACGTCCTGGAGTTGATCTCGGAAGCCATAGGCCCCGCCGGACTGGTAAAACGCTGAGCGGCCCCACAGACGGCACGACAGCGTCTGGTAGACGAGCCAGCGATTCATCAGCAGGTCAAAAGCCTTATCGGGCGTGTCGACTTGCACCGTGTTACAAATGTCGTCCCAGCGGGTCACGACGTCATTCAGGGCCGAATTGGCACCCTCAGCCGTGCGATACGTGCGAATGAGCCGCCTGGCCGTTTCCAAATCGGCACTTTGACCGAGTACGAAGACGATGGTGCGCTCTTCGCCAGGTGACAGCGTGATACTTCCTCGAATGGCCACGCACGGATCGAGACCAGGGCCGACGAATCCTGAAAGCGCCGACCGGGCAAACGAGACCGGGGCCGACGGACTACCGTTTCGGCCGAGGAACTCGGTTCGGTCGCCGGTGGCGGTACGCGGGCGCAGATCGGTATCGGCGAACGCAACATGGCTTGGGTAATCGGGATGGAACGGATTACGGGCCAGCATTGCACCGGTTTCCGTGTCCAGCTCCGTCACAATGTGCGCCGAAGTCGCTTCGCGGTACGAACCGAGTACCCACTCGGCAAAATAGGCCACTTCCAAGCGGCGGATGCGCGACCCGGTGTTCCGCAACTTCAGCAGTGAGATTTTCACCGGATCGGCGACCGGTACAAACACGGTGAGTTCGCTGTCAATCTCCTCGGCTTCCCGCTCGAAGACGGTGTACCCTTGGCCGTGCCGGACGGTGACACCCTGCCCCGTGCGCACGGGCAGTGGCGTCGGACACCAAATGGTGTGCGTTTCTTCGTCGTGCAGGTAGATGGCATCACCCGGCGGATCGGCGACGGGGTCGTTGCTCCAGGTGGTGAGTCGGTTCGACTGACTGTTGCCGGCCCAAGTGAATCCGCCACCCGAATCGGTGACGAGAAAGCCCCCAGCCGGGTTGGCGATCACGTTGGTCCACGGCGTCGGTGGCGGTCGCTCCGGTCGGATGACGAACTCCAAACCGTCGGCCGAGAAACCACCATAGCCACCGTCGAATTGGAGTGATGGTGGTACCGGGTTGGCCGGGAAGAACGACGCCGGAAGCAACCGCGCCCGAGTACGGCGTGACGGTAGCGGTCTCGGCAATGCCACCGCGTCCACCTGTGTGGCCACCGGGCCAACGAGGTCGTCCAAGACGACGCGAGCCGAGGCTAACAACAGCGTCCGGTCGGTGCTGGTCATCTGCCAACCTTTGCGAACGAACACCCCATCGGGGCGGTCGATGCGATCGGCCAACCCGGCGGCGCGAATCTGGTTGGTCACTTCGTCGTGCAGTTCATCTTGGTAGCCGCCAGCGTTTTCGAGCAGGACCACCAAGTCGGCTTTGAACGCCTTGGATTGCCAGTACACGTGCGCCTGGAGCAACTGCCGGAGCTGGGGCAGTCCGACCATGCCGTGCAAACGCAGGATCAAGATTGGCAGATCCCCGGAGATC
>JANXWE010000033.1 GCA_025351325.1 Fimbriiglobus sp. | reverse complement strand
CCCCGTCTTGCTGCTAACGGGCGCTTCGGGGTACGTCGGCGGGCGGCTGCTCCCGCTGCTCGAACGCCAGCCGGTCGTCCTGCGGTGTCTGGCCCGGAACCCGGACAAGTTGCGTCCCCTCGTCGGCACGGCCACCACGGTCGTCCGGGGCGACGTTCTCGACGCCCCGTCGCTGGACACGGCGCTGCAAGGCGTCTCCACGGCCTATTACCTCGTCCACCTGATGTCGAACTCGACCGACTTCGAGAAGGAAGACAAGCAGGCGGCGAGCAACTTCGCCGAGGCCGCAAAGAAGGCCGGGGTGCGGCGGATCGTCTACCTCGGTGGCCTGGGCGACGACGCCGACCCCAAGCTCTCGCCGCACCTGCGGAGCCGCCACGATGTCGGGAAAATCCTTCTAGCGTCCGGTGTCGAAACCATCGAGTTCCGGGCCGGGATGGTCGTCGGGGCGGGCAGCCTGTCGTACCAGTTGATGAAATCGCTGACCGACCGCCTGCCGGTCATGCTCTGCCCCCGGTGGCTGACCACGGCGACCCAGCCCGCCGCCGTGGACGACGTGCTGGCCTACCTGCTGGCGGCGAGGGAGTTGCTTGCGGGCGAGAGCCGCACGTTCGAGATCGGCGGCACGGAGGTCGTGACCTACGCCGACCTGATCCGGGAGTACGCCCGGCAGAAGGGGCTGCGGCGGTGGCTGATCTTCGTGCCGGTCCTCACGCCGTACCTCTCCGGCCTCTGGCTGGCGCTCGTCACGCCCGCCGCTTACGAAGTCGGGCGGCACTTGATCGAGGGCTTGAAGAACCCCACCGTGGTCAGGGACAAGAAGGCCCTGGAGGTCTTCAAGATTCACCCGATGGGCGTTCAGGAGGCGATCCGACGAGCCATCGCCAGCACGACCGAGGCGGTCGCTACCAGTTCATCGCCGTGATCGACAGTTGCAGCACGGTGGCAATTGAAACCCACACGAAGTACGGCACTTGAGCGAAGGCGACCCATTTGTAGTGCGGCCAGACGGCGACCATGCACCAGACGAGTGTGGCCCACACGATCACGATGTCCGCCGCCGCCAGCGGGACGCTCCGCAGCCCGGCGAAGATCGGCATGAACAGCAGGTTCGCCACGAGGTTGACGGCGAACGGCAGCGCCACCCGCCGGGGCAGCTTCCTGCGGAACGCCTGCACGAAGACGGACCCGAAGCTGGCGACGATGACCGGGTAGAGGAGCGCCCAGATCAGGCTGATCGTGGACGGGGCGGGCGTCCACGACGGCTTCGCCAGCGAGTCGTACCATTCGATCCACGTCATTGAAATCCTCCATTCACAAGTCCTGCGGCCCTTCACCGACCTTCGGCACGTCCTTCACGTCTTCGACTTCTTTAAGCAAGCCGTTTAGGTCGAGCCGCCGAGTGAACATCGCCAACTCGCCGCCCGTCGTCCGGGGCCACTGCTCCGGCGGGCGGTCCCAATACAGTTCCACGCCGTTCTCGTCCGGGTCACGCAGGTAGAGCGCCTCACTGACGCCGTGATCGCTCGCCCCGTCCAAGGTGATGCCCGCTTCGAGGACACGCCGCAGGGCGTCGGCGAGCGCACGCCGGGTCGGGTACAGGATGGCGGTGTGGTACAGGCCGGTGGTCCCCGATGGCGGCGGCGAACCGCCCAAGCTCTCCCAGGTGTTCAGCCCGATGTGGTGGTGGTAGCCGCCCGCCGAGACGAACGCCGCCTGCGTCCCGTACCGCTGAGTGATCTCGAAGCCAAGAACGCCGCAGTAAAACCGCAACGCCCGCTCAAGGTCGGCGACCTTCAAGTGGACGTGGCCGATGCGAACGCCCGGATCAATGGGGCGGGTTGAGTTGTCGGTGTTCATGACTTATCCCTTCCGCTGCCTTCATACTTCTCCTGGTGAAGCGTCTTCTGCCTGACGTACTCGGTGTTTTGCCGGGCGGCGACGTACCGCTCGTAGAACACCGCCGCCGCTGCCGCCTTCTCCGGGTCTTCCGTCCTCGGCAACTCGTCGCCGGTCTTCTTGTCGTACTTGCGACCGCCCTTGTGGTTGGCGTACCGCCTCGCACGGGTCCAGCCCATCTGCAAGAACTTGCGGGCCATGTCAGCGCCGGGGAAATCGTCGGCCTTGAGGTAAGCCAGGAACAGCTTGTAAATCTTGCCCGACGACTTCTTCGCTTCGGCGACCGTCTTGAACCTCCAGTGAGGGAGGATTTCGCCCTTGTACGGCTCGACCAGCAGCACGCCCTGCTCGCCCTTGCCGACCCGGTAAAGCTCCGGGCGTTGCCGGAAGTCGGTGGCCTTGAAGTCCAGGGAGTAGTCGAAGGAGGCCCGCTTCGGCGTGCGGCTCGCAGGACGGGTTTTCCTTTCCGGCACGGTTACTCCTCTCCTTACTGCTTAACGTCCGGGTGCTTCAACTGTGCCAGCACACCCTCCACTGCCTTCGGGTCCGGCGGCTTGACCAGATGGTGATTGAATCCGGCTTCCGCCGTGCGGCGACGTTCTTCCTTCTGGCCCCACCCGGTCACTGCGACAATGGCGATCTCGTTGACCCACGGCTGCTCCGGGGGGGTGGCAACGAGCCTGGATGCGGACGTGCTGCCGGGTTACGAGAGGGTAGGGGATCGGCGGGTAGCCGTGATGCGGGATTGAAGGCCGGGCGTCGAGTGCGGGCAAGTTGCGGGCAAGAAATTGCGGGTGACGGCGTAAGTCTGGTTTGCCGCCGTCGTATTGTCCCCGTTCGTCACCCCGATTTTGCCCGCAGATTTGCCCGCAAAACTTGCCCGCAGAAGGTGGGGATATAAACTGTTACCGGACAAGGACTTAAAAAAGCGGGATACGAGAGTCGAACTCGTTTCACAGCCTTGGGAAGGCTGGGCACGACCGGTATACCAATCCCGCAACAATCACAATTTAGCGAACGACTTACGGTTTTTCAACCACTGTTTTACGGTTCCACTGTTACGGGTGGGGCTTTTGGTGCGTCGAGGTCGGCGGTGTCGAGGCGGCCGTCGGCGTGGAGTTGCCGGAAGATTGTGACCGTCTCCTTAATGCCGTCGTCGAGTTTCGTTCGTGGCATTGGCCCTAGATCGCGTTGGAGGGCGGCATCCGAGAGATCGAACGCGATCGCGATTTGCGTCGTGCCGATGGTGACCAGTTTCTCGGCTTGTGGCAACACGCGGCAAAGCGCGGCGTAGAACTCGCTCATCGGTACGACGGCCCCGCGTAAGTTGTAACTCTTCGCGCCGGTGTAGGGACGTTCCAGGCAGTGAATGAAGGTTTTTGCCACGTCGTCGACGTACTGAAAATCGGTCCAGCCACCGAAGCTGATGTCGTATGGTCGCCCGAGCATGACGGCTTTGATTGCCTTCGTTGGTTCGCTCGTCATGCCGAGATCGCGGCCGACGCCGTAGACGGTCCAGGGGCGTAAGCCGACACTGCTGAGGCCGTTGTCCTGGAAATAAAGCCGTGCGTTCGCTTCGTTGCAGCACTTGAACGCGCCGTAGTGCGTGCTGGGCATCAAAAGCACATCGTCGCTGAGCGGGCTGTTCGTGTACTTGTCCGGCCCACCGTAGACG
>JANXWE010000019.1 GCA_025351325.1 Fimbriiglobus sp. | reverse complement strand
TCCGATTGGGCCAATGCGTATTCGCCACCGTACGAAGGCTCGTGGTCGTGGCAGAATCAAATTCTGCCGAACATGGAGCAGGACAACGTCTACCGGCAAGCCAAGGCGTTTGCTCAGACCAACCCGTATTCGTGGAGCAATCCGATGACGTCGACCAGGATGAAACTGTACGTGTGCCCGAGCGATTCGCGTGGGGACGACGCGTATATCACGACTTCGAGTGGGCTGCCCGATCAATCCCTCACGGGGTACCTCGGTAATGCCGGAACCACATCCACTTCGTTCGACGGTGTTCTATTCATGAGTTCTAAGGTCAAACTCTCGCAAATCCCGGACGGCACCAGCAACACCATTTTGGTCGGCGAGCGACCACCGAACTCGAACAAGGAATTCGGTTGGTGGTTCGCAGCCTACGGGTATGACGGTCGGGGTAACGGAGATTGCGTGTTGACCTCCAACGACGTGGCCATCGCGAATTACTTCATCACCAACTATTCTTCCGGCATCAATCTCCCGTGCGATGCTCCCGCAGACCAGAAAATCGGCCTGCGACCGGGGAAAGCCAATGTCGGCTGTGACGCGGCTCACTATTGGAGTTTCCACTCCGGCGGGGCTCAATTCTTGATGTCCGATGGCTCCGCACGATTCGTGACATACAGCAACAACAACATCATCGCCTCGCTCTCCACCCGAAACGGTGGTGAAGTGGTCAGTATTCCCTAAGTCGTCTCCACTCCAAGGGATTTTACCCCATGAGGATTGTGTTGCAGCTTTGCATAATTCTGCTCGTGTCCGCAGGCTTATCCGGCTGCTCGTCGGGTTCGAGTCCCACCGAGGGAAACCAGAATATGATCACAGCCCCGGCGGATTCCGGAGCCAACAACGGCAAGGCGGCCAAAGGTCCGCGCATCCCACCTCCCAGGAAGTAGCGTCCCAGTCCATTGCGTGGCGGTGACACCCGCCACGCAATCAATCCACTTCGCTTCTCGCACATCTCCGACTACAATCACATTCATCATTTGCACGATCCGCCCCACGCTCCGGTGGTCATCATGTTTCGTCCGTTCGCATTCGCAATCGCCTTGTTTCTATCCGGCGGGGCTATCGCGGCCGAAACGCCGAAGCTCAGCATCTTGTTCCTGGGTGGAACGGCCGGGCACACGCCGAAGGAACGCTTCGATCAACTCGAACCGGTGCTGGCCAAGCGCGGCATCACACTCAAATACACCGACCAACTCAGCGACCTGACTTTGGCCAACTTGAACAAGTACGACGGCCTGATGATCTACGCCAACCAGCCGAAGGGCACCGCCGAGCAGGTGCAGGCGATCCTCGACTACGTCGCGTCCGGGAAGGGGTTCATCCCGCTCCACTGCGCGAGTTATTGCTTCCTCGACAACAAAGACTACGTCGATCTCGTCGGTGCTCAGTTCCGCAGCCACACCACGGGCACCTTCCGCACCAAAGCCACGAAGGCCGAGCACCCGATTCTGAAAGGGTTCAGCCCGTTCGAAAGCTGGGACGAGACCTACGTCCACCACAAGCACAACGAGAAAGATCGGATTGTGTTGGAAGTCCGTCAAGAAAAAGAGCTGGAGGAGCCGTGGACGTGGGTGCGCACGCACGGGAAGGGCCGCGTGTTTTACACGGCGTGGGGCCACGACGCCCGCACCTGGAGCCACGAGGGGTTTCACAATTTGGTCGAGCGCGGCACCCGCTGGGCCTGCGGGCAAGATCCGGCGTTGGCCGGCGATTACGCCGATGGCCCGAAGATGAAGCCGATCCTCGGCGACCCGAAAGACTTCGAGTTCACCGATGCGAAGATCCCGTTCTACCCGCCGAGCAAGACGTGGGGCACCATCGCCGAACCGAAGACGCAGATGCAGAAGCCGCTCAGCCCCGAGAAGTCGGTGACGCATTACACCATGCCGGAACACTTCGAGATGAAGCTGTTCGCGGCCGATGACCAATTCGGCGGCGGCAAACCGATCGCCATGACCTGGGACGACCGTGGGCGCTTGTGGGTGAGCGTGACCATGGACTACCCGAACGAACTCAAGAAAGAGGGCGAAGGCCGGGATAAGATTCTGATCCTCGAAGACACCGACGGCGACGGCAAGGCCGACAAAGTGACGGTGTTCGCCGACAAGCTCAGCATTCCGACGAGCTTGCTCTTCGCCCACGGCGGCGTCATCGTCCACCAAGCGCCGGACACGCTCTTCCTCAAAGACACCGACGGCGACGACAAGGCCGATGTCCGCATCAAACTGTTCAGCGGCTGGGGCACCGCCGACACCCACGCCGGGCCGAGCAACCTCCGCTACGGCTTCGACAACTGGATCTACGGCATGGTGGGCTACAGTGGCTTCAACGGCACCGTGGCCGGGGAGAAATTGAACTTCAAGCAGGGGTTGTACCGGTTCCAGTTAGCCGCGACGCGGAGCGGAGCGCTCGCCGTCAACAAGCTCGAATTCCTGCGCAGCGTCAGCAACAACGCTTGGGGTGTCGGCTTCGACGAGACCGGCGAACTCTTCGGCAGCACCGCCAACGGTTGCGTGCTCGTCCACATGCCGATCCCGAACCGCTACTACGAGAAGGTGAAGGGCCTCAACCCCGCCGTGCTGGCCCCCATCGCCGACAACAAGTACTACCCCGTCACCGACAAGGTTCGCCAAGTCGACTGGCACGGCGGCTACACTTCTGCCGCTGGCTGCACCATCTACACGGCCCGCACGTATCCGAAGGAATATTGGAACCGCACGGCATTTGTATCCGACCCGACCGGCCACCTCACGGCAACGTTCGTGCTGAACAAATCGGGCACCAGTTACACGGCCCGCCACGGCTGGAACCTCGTCGCCAGCCAAGATGAATGGGCCGCACCGATCGACGCCCAAGTCGGCCCGGACGGCAACGTCTGGGTGCTCGACTGGTACAACTTCATCGTGCAGCACAACCCCGTCCCAAAGGGCTTCCAGAACGGCGCCGGCAACGCCTACGAAACACCCCTGCGCGACAAGAAGCACGGCCGCATTTACCGGGTGGTCTACACGAAAGCGAAGCCGGAGAAGTACCCCGATTTGAAGGCTGCGAAGGTCGAGACGCTGGTGGGGACGCTGAAGAACGACAACATGTTTTGGAGGATGCACGCGCAGCGGTTGCTGGTGGAGAAGGGGGGGGCCGGAGCGGCCAAGCTGTTGAACGGCGTCGTCTCCGATCCGAAATCGGAACACCGGCTCGTGCTCCACGCGATTTGGGCAACGGCGGACACGCAGCGGACGGCATGGGGCCTCTCGCATCCGTCGCCCGCCGTGCGAACCGCTTCGATCACCACGATGCCGAATCAAGAAGTGTGGGCCGAGGTCATCATCGCGGGCAAACTGCTCGAAGATCCCGACGTGGGCGTGCGGCTCGCCGCCCTGCTCAAACTCTCCGAGATCGACTACCCGCGCCCAACGGGGTTGGTCGGAGGATACATCGTCGGTAACTTGGCGGCGCTGGATGGTGCGACCGACCGCAATGTGGCCGATGCGACGATCATGGCGTGCGTGGCCCACGCCGAGAGCGTTTTGGGGCGGGCGCTCACCGACAAAAACCCTTGGACCAAAGAAGGCCTCTTGGCCCTCGAACGGGTCGCTTTCAACTTCGCCGCGAGATCCCCGAAGACACTTGGCTCCATTCTCTCGGCTTTCAATAACACCCCGGTGTCCGCGGCCATCGTCAACGGCTTCGCCGCCGGGTGGCCCGCCGGCAAATCGGCCGAACTCACCGCGGCCGACGAAAAAGCCCTCGCCCAAGCCCTCACGAAAGTCCCCGCGACTTCCTGCGGCAAATTCATCAAGCTCGCATCGACTTGGGGCGTGAAAGGTCTCGATGCCCAACTCGCGGAACTCACCAAGGCCCAATTGAAAATCGTCGACGATACCGGCAAAACCGACGACGCCCGTCTCGACGCGGCCAAGCAAATCCTCGAATTCCTTCCGGCCGACGAAGCGGCGGCCTTGGTTCTCGTCAAAGCGCTCGGTCAACCGACGACGCCCGCCTTCGCGGTCGGCATCGTCGAACTCCTTGGGCAATCGAAGGCCAAA
>JANXWE010000005.1 GCA_025351325.1 Fimbriiglobus sp. | reverse complement strand
TCGTCATGATCGCGGTCGCTCGAAAACTCTTGGTGATCGCCAACGCCATCCTCCGTACCAAACAACCCTGGTCCGCGAAAATGGCTTGACAACAAACACAGTCACTCTCCGCTTCGGAGAGGGGGCCGGGGGGTGAGGTCTGGCTTCACGCGAGGCGCGTCTCGGCAAACGCATCGAAGCAAACTTCAATCTCAGCCGTTCGAAAGCATATTCTGGATTCTACTCAATTTGAAATCCCGGCACACTCGGTAAGATAATTCCATGACCCCGACTATTTCTTTGCCGACGACTGCCCCGGACGCCCCCGCACGCCTGCCCGCGCTGCTGGAATTGCCGAACGACACCATCAAAGCGTGGCTCGCCGAACGGGGGCAACCACCGATGCGGGCGAAGCAGATTCGCCGCTGGATTCTGCAAGGCCGCGCGTCCGCGTTCGACACGATGTCCGACTTGCCGAAGGGCCTCCGCGAAGACCTCGCCGCGAACTTCACCGTCTTCTCGACGCGGGTCGACAAGCACCTCGTCGCCGGGGACCGGACGCACAAACTCCTGCTCCGGCTGGCCGACGACAAGCTCATCGAATGCGTGCTGATTCAAGACGACGGCCGGCACACGGCCTGCATCAGCACCCAGGTCGGTTGCGGAATGGGATGCGTCTTCTGCGCCAGTGGACTCGAAGGGGTGGCCCGCAACTTGACCGTCGGCGAGATGCTCGAGCAGTTGATCCTGCTGCGGAACCTGACGCGGCCCGACGAACGGCTCACGCACATCGTCGTGATGGGCATGGGCGAACCGCTGGCCAACCTGGACAGTCTGATTCAAGCGTTGGCGGTGGCCGGCGACCCGGAGGGGTTGGGCATCGGTCAGCGGCACGTCACCATCTCCACGGTGGGCCTACCCGCGAAGATCCGCCAACTCGCCGACCTCGGCAAGCAGTACCATTTGGCCGTGTCGTTGCACGCCCCCAACGATGCCCTGCGGACGCAGATCGTGCCGACGAACGAGAAGACGGGCATCCCCGAGATCCTCGCGGCCGCCGATTACTTTTTCGAGAAGACCGGCCGGCAAGTGACGTACGAATACGTGGTGCTGGGCAAGATGAACGACCAAGCGGTGCACGGCCGGCAGCTCGCCACCCTGCTCCGCCGCCGCAAGGCTCACGTGAATCTCATCCCGTGGAACGACGTGGAAGGGTTACAATACCGCCGGCCCAGCGACCTCGACTTGAACAGTTTCATCAGCGAGTTGGAGAAGGCCGGTGTCAGTGTGAAGGTGCGGAAGCGCAAAGGATCCGAGATCGATGCCGCCTGCGGTCAACTGCGTCGCCAAGCCGAACAGGTAGCGAAACCTTAAACCCCGTCCATCCGGATCGCACGGCGAATGACCGGACAGACCAGCACGATGATGGCCCTCCGCGATCCGGACATCCGGCTCATGCTGCGAGTCCGCGCCGACGATCAAGCCGCATTCGGGGAACTGGTCGAACGCTATCAGCACCGCCTCGTCGGGATCATGGGCCACATCGTCGGGCACGCCACCGAGGCCGAAGATTTGGCGCAGGAAGTGTTCTTGCGGGTCTACCGGACGCGGCACAAGTACACGCCCAAAGCGAAGTTTTCGACGTGGCTGTTCACCATTGCGAATAACTTGGCGCTGAATTCCATCCGCGATAAACGCCGCCGGGCGGCGGTGTCGTTGGATGTGCAAGATTCCAGTTTTCAAGGGTCGCGGCCCAGTGAACCACGGACGCCCGACAAAAGTGTGCCGCCGACGCTTCGCCTCCAGCAAGAAGAACTCGCAGCGGTGGTGCGCCGGGCACTCGACGATTTGAACGAGCGGCAACGGGTCGCGGTGGTGTTGAATAAGTTCGAAGACATGAATTACTCCGAGATCGCCGAAGTGATGGGGCTGACGACCAAAGGGGTGAAGTCGCTGCTGAGCCGGGCGCGGGCCAAACTGCGCGAGGCATTGCAACCGTACATTTACATGGACGGCGCCGAGCCGCCGGCGGACGACGACGATGACACGGGTGCACCATGAAACCGAGCGACGATCCTGAATCCGATGACCCGGAACTGATCGCGTACCTCGATGGCGAACTGGGTGCCGACGACTCACGCACCGTGGAATCCAAAATCGGCGTCGACCCGGCCATGCGTGTCAAAGCGGAAGAATACAAGAAGACCTACGACCTGCTCGATTACTTGCCGAAGCCGGAGCCAAGCCCGACGTTCACCACGCGGACGTTGACGCGCTTGCACCCGGTGAATGCCTCCTCGACCGTAGTGCCCAACGTTCCGGCCCTCACTCGGAACGTGTGGCCGGAGTTGCTGCTGTGGGCTTTGGCTTTGGTTGCCGTGGGCACCGCTGGTTACTTCGGGCATTCGTTGGCTCGAAGCTATTGGAACCCCGTGCCGGAAGCCGAGAAGTTCGACCAAGCCGATCTGCCGCTCATTCACGATCTGCCGTACTACCTCGGTGTCGATGATTTGGATTTTCTGAAGCTCCTCCGCAAAGCAGAGGTGTTCGACGATTCTGGATCGGCAGCCACCCCCACCTCAAATGAACCACGTGAAACCGTGTCGTTGGTGGCCCAGCAGAAATTGATCGAGCAGTTCCTGAACGACTCACCCGCTCGCCGACTGCAATTGCGTTCCCTGCACCGAGAATTGAACGAATTGCCCGCGCCAGAACGAACCTCCTACCGGCGCACGCTCGAAAGCTATGCTGCTTGGCTCGACCGACTTCCAGATAACAGCCGTAAGGAAATCTTGGCGGCACCGACCAGTGGTGAACGCCTTGATGCCGTGCTCCGGGTGCGCGAACGGCTCTGGCGTGAATCGCTACCACCGAGCCAACAGAAAGCCTTGAAGACCGTGGCGTCGGTCGAGGAACGGACGCAACTCTTGAACGAATGGCGCCGAGGCGAGCAGTCGTTTCGAAGTGAATGGGAATTGACCCGTCAGCAGTGGCAACCGAACAAATTGGGAGATCACAAAGCGTGGCCCTTTTACGATGCCGCTTTGTCGAAATCGTTGGATGAGTTCATCCGGAAGTCGTTCGGCGTCGACCTCAGCCAGCCGCCCGATCGAAAAACCGATGTGGCCGCACCCTGTCGGTTGACGCGGGAAGAGTTGGCCGAGCTACGGTACCGGCACGAAGCCGCGTTGAAAGAAGGGTACTGGTATTCGTACGGCGCTTGCTTGCTCCAACTGGCGGAGTTGCACCCGATGTTGCCCGAACCGGGGAAGGGCAAGCCGATCACCACCGTGGATCAGCCGCCGTTGACTAAGGAGAAAGTGCGAAGCCTTTTGCCGAAGGATGGTGGGACACCGATATTGGCACGCTTGAAGACCCTCGGCCGCTGGCCGGATTTCGCACTCGAAATCCAGAAGCTCGATGCGAACAGCCGCGAGAAACTCCCGCCGCTCGGCCCGTGCAAGCCGGGCGAATTCGGCGACGAACTGGAACAGTTTTTGAAGGGCGATCTGCTCCCGAAACTGAGCAAATCCGAACGGGACAAATTCGACCACCTCCAAGGGAAGTGGCCCGAATACCCCAGGATGTTGATCGAGTTGGCGAAGGCGAAGAATCTCAGCGTGCCCGGTGCGATGCTGCCCGGGGAACCGAAACTCTGGAACGAAAACTTTCGCATCGGCAAGAAATGATGGGGGCATTGTGGCGACACGTTCTTTGACGTGTCGGAGAATCGAACTCGCCCGACACGTCGAGAAACGTGTCGCCACAATTCACGGCACACTCGGGAGGGCCGCTTCCAAACCCGCAACGACGTCGGCCCATTTCCAAACGACCGTCACCTTCACGCGGTAGCATTCCCGCTGCGAGTCGAACTTGCTCATCGCCCCGTCGGATGCACTCCGGATGGCATCGGCCAGCGGCTGGAGTTTATCGCTCCGCGAATCGAACAGCTTCGGCAACACTAAGCCGAGGAACTCTTTCAAACGCTTGTCGTCTTTGCCAGTCAACACCACCTCCAACGTGAAATCGCGATCCAATTGCCCCGTGACCGTCAGCAGATCCACGCCGTACGTCCCGAGTGTTTCGGCTGGGGCCGCTTTCGTCGTCGGGAGTTGCAACCCTGCTGCGGCTGCGAAGAACAAAATTGGCGTACCCTTGGCCGCCTCACGGAGTGGGGGCAAGAGAAGCGGGTCGATCTTGGACAGTTCGACTTGACCTTTTACCCGGCGAAGCAGGCTGTCGAATGCGGCGCGGTCGTCACTGAGAAGGTAGGCTGGCCCTTTCAGAATCGCCCCACGTGTGGCTGACGGGTCTCGGAGGGGCGTACCCGGTTCCAAAAACCGAACCGTTTGGGTGCCGCGATCATCGGGCGAATCTACTTTCATACGCTTCACTTTTTCGAGCGATGCGATCCACACGGGCGTCAGCCAGCTTCCTTCCCCCGAAGCGACCACGCGGGCGGGATCGGCTTGGAACGCCACCGTCCCCCGTTCGAATTTCCGCAGGTCAAAATGGAATCGCCCATTGAGGAACTCCACGACCTTCGCCAGCCGGCTGCCGACTTTCCACTCGGCCGCAATTTTGTCCCAGAACGGCTTGATATGGTACAGTAGCACCGCTTCGGTTCCGTCCGGGAGGAGCGTTTCGATCTCCAGAAACGTGGGTAGGGGCAACTCCACTGGGGGCGGCGCCTTCTTCGATTCCACGGCGGGCGCCGTCACCACAGTCGGGGCGCTTCCAAGACGGAGGAGAAAAAAGATCCCGACGCCGAGGAGGAGTGCCGCGAATAGCCCGATCCCCACCAACACGAGAATCGGCGACGGGTTCGTTTTCTTGCGGGATTTCGGTTTGCGACCGCGGGCAATCGGGGGACTGACCAACGGAGCTCGAGCCACTTTTTTCGGCTCGGGTCGATTCGATAAATTCTCTTTCGAAAACGGTTCGACGCTCGGCCGCGGGATCGGTTTGGCTTTCAAAATCGTCGGGCGAACCACGGTCACGACGGCCGGAAGTCCGGGTTTGGGTGTCCGCTCGACCACCGGTCGGTTGGTGCGCCGCGGGGGAGCAACCGGACTGACGAGCGATTCAAAAGCCGGGGGCGGCGACAAATCGACCGCATCGTAAATGGCCGGCATGGGACTCGAACCGGTCGAAGGCGGGCTGAGATCCATCACCGCGGCATCAGGGGTGAAGCTCCCCAAGAGTGCCGCCACTTCCGCCGCCGTCTGATAGCGTTCGTCCGGCTTTTTGCTCAGCAGGCGGGTCACGATCGTGCCGACCATGTACGGGATGTCGCCGCGTCCTTGCCGGACATCGGGAACCGGGTCGAGTTGATGGCGGATCAACTTGTCGATGGGCGTTCCATCCGGGAACGGCACCTGCCCCCGCAGCAGGTAGTAAAGAGTGCAGCCCAGCGAATACAGGTCGGCGCGCGGATCGACGGAACTCGAATTCTTCGCCTGTTCCGGCGACATGTAATCGGGGGTGCCGACCACGGTGCCGTCCCGCGTGAGTTCGGTGTGGTCCGGGCTATCGTCGTCGGCCATACTCCGGATCAGGCCCATATCTAAAATTTTGAGTTGGGCCCGCCCACCGGTGCCGGGGATGGCCCGCTCCCCGTACACGAGCAAGTTCGAGGGCTTGATATCGCGGTGGACGAAGCCGTTCTCATGGGCGTGCTGGAGGCCGAGGGCCGTCATCCGCATGTACTCGCACGCTTCCGCCGTGCTCAAGGCACCGTTGTCTTTGACCAACCGCGAGAGATCCGAACCGTCGACGTATTCCATCGCCAGGTAAAATCGCCCGGACGCTTCACCGGCATCGAACAACTTGACGATATTCGTGTGGTCGAGTTTCCCGGCCGCCTCGGCTTCCCGCTCGTAGCGCCGGAGCACCGTCTTGTTCGACATCAACTGCGGCCGCACGACTTTGAGTGCGACCATGCGCGACATCCGGGTGTCGAGGGCGCGGTAGACTTTGCCCATGCCCCCCTCGCCGATTTTTTCGAGAATGAGGTACTGACCGAAGAGCAGCTCGGGGATGCGACCGAGTTGAACTTTGCGGAATTGATACCGCGTGAGGACACCGATCTGATTGAGCGAGTCGGCCAGCGCAGCCGGTTCCGAGCCGACGCGGGCGAAGGCCTGTTCCGCGGCGGCGAGCTGATCGGCCGAGCAGTGCCCGCCATTGCGGAGGGCGGCCAATAAAGGATCGGCAGTGAGAGTGTCCATGCTCGGAGAATGCCACCCTGACGGAACGCGTGGGAGAAAAATTCGGGTCGTGATTGTAGTAAGATAGATTGTACTTCCGAAACCCCGGTGCGGTTCGGAAAAAGCCAGGAGAGACTTGCCGATGTCTGCCAATCCGACCCCGACGACCCCCCCGGCCCCCACCATGACCTTTCCCGGAGGGGAAGATGCGCCGAGCTACCGCTGGGCCTTCCGAGTCTTTTCCGTGCTCTTTCTGCTGACCCTGTGCGCCGGCCTGGCCAACTTCGTGTTCCCGAAATTGGCACGGATGTTCGGGTAATCCACCACATTTTTCAGAGCGATGCTCGTCATTCTGCCTGGTACACTTGTTTCCATTGGTTCCGCAGAGGGGAGGGGGGTACTCTCCGCGGAAACAAGTGTACCGGTCATACTGTCGATGGGCTTGTTTCAGCTGAGCCATTTTTTGAGTATCGGAATCGTGCCCGACTCGTGTTACAATCACATCCCTCAGGTGACTCGTCAGCTCTCCCACCAGGATTCCGTTTTATGCGTCGCCTATTTTTGCTGCTTTTCCTGATCCATCCGCTCACTTCGTTTGCCGCCGACAAACCGATCCCCGCCAAAGAGGCGGCCGGCAAGATGACCCTGCCGAAGGGGTTCCACGCCACGCTCTTCGCCGGCGAACCGGACATCGTCCAGCCGATTGCCTTCACCTTCGACACGCGTGGCCGCATGTGGGTCGTTGAGTGTCTGAGTTACCCCAAGTGGAGCCAAGACGGCACCGGGCACGACCGCGTGACGATTCTGGAAGACACCGACGGCGACGGCAAGTTCGACAAGAAGACCGTGGTGATTGACAATGGTTCGAACCTTTCGGGTATTGAACTCGGCTTCGGTGGGGTCTACCTTTGTTCGACACCCAACCTCATTTTCATCCCGATCCAAGACGACAAGCCGAGCGGCAAGCCGGAGATCCTGCTCGACGGTTGGAACCTCAAGGACGCCAAGCACAACGTCTTCAATTCGCTCATTTGGGGGCCGGACGGCTGGCTCTACGGTTGCAACGGCATCCAGACGAAGTCGTATGTCGGCAAGCCCGGCACGGCCCAGAAGGATCGCACCTTCTTCGATTGTGGTGTCTGGCGCTTCCACCCGACTCGCAAGACATTCGAGGTCGTCGCCAACGGTACCACCAACCCTTGGGGACTCGATTTCGATGAACACGGCGAGATGTTCATCACGAACTGCGTGATCGACCATTTGTTCCACGTGGTACCCGGTGGCCACTACACGCGCATGTATGGCACCGACCCGAACCCGCACGTGTACGGGGCGATGGGCAGCGCCGTCGATTACAAACACTGGGGCGGTGGCGCCTGGACCGACAGCCGGGCCGACCAGAAAACGGGTGTGCTGAAGAAGGAGCACGACGACGCCGGTGGCGGCCATGCCCACAGCGGTGCAGCCATCTACCTGGGCGACAACTTCCCGAAGGAGTACCGCAACACGCTGTTCACCGCGAACATCCACGGCAACCGGCTGAACAACGACGGCCTCGTACGTACCGCCACCGGCATGAAGGGCGTCCGCCGGCCGGACTTCCAGTTCGCCAACGACCCGTGGTTCCGCGGCATCTGCGTGAAAGTCGGCCCCGACGGAGGCCTCTACACCAGCGATTGGAGCGACACCGGCGAATGCCACAATTATGAGGTGGTGGATGCCAGTAACGGGAGGATTTATCGCACGGTGTATGGGAATGCGAAGGGGTGGACGGGCGATTTGAGCAAGCTCACCGAAGTGGAACTCGCCAAACTGCAATTTTCAAAAAACGAATGGCTCGTCCGGCAGGCGAGGCTGGAACTCCAATACCGAGCATCGCGGGGCCTGCTGGATGACGCAGCCGCGAAACTTCTGCATGAGAAAATTGCGGGCAAACCCGAGACTGCGGAACTCCTGCGGGCGGTATGGGCACTGCATGCGATTGGAAAGTTGACCCCCGAAGAAGTAACCCTTCTAATTCGCGATCCGAGACCAGAAATCGTCTATTGGGCCGGAAGGATTTCTTTCGAGAGCGACAAATTCAGATTCGCAATGATCAACCTAATTTTCCCGCTTCATCAATCTAACGATCCACGGATGCGTCTCGGACTGACGTCGATATTCACACAGATGCCCTTGAAGGACAGGAAGAGCAATTTCTCAGGCCTCGTGAGCAGGCCGACGGATGATCTCAACCTCGCATGGATGATTTGGTTTGCGGTCGAACCGCTGATCGAAGAATATGGTCTGGGCTCGCCGCAGGATTTCATCGGAATCAAGATTCCCCTCGTCCGGCAAAATATCGTGCGGCGATACATGAGCCGAAAGGGAGATGAAGCGGAACTCAATGCGATGTTCTTCCTCGCCGAGTATCTCAGAACGGAATCGAACGAGGTGAAACTCGACATCCTCAAAGGAATGAGCGAGTACTATGCTGATCGCCAGAGTGCCAAACCGACTCCCAAATGGATCGATCTCGATTTCAGCAAAGATTCCGCCGAAGTCCGCGCACTCGCGGATGCGCTCAGCGTAAAATTCGGTGACAAGGTTCAAATCGACATCTTGAAATCGCGCATCAACCTGCCCGGTGAACGCGCCGATGCACGGTCAAACGCCATTCGCCTCCTCGCCGGATCCAAGGTGGATGGACTGTCGCCAATGCTAATTAAGGCGCTCACCGACCCCGCCGTCCGCGGCGCCGCCATCCGCGCGCTAGCCGCCTACGCCGACGACAAGACCCCTGCCGCCATCCTCAGCATCTATCCGAAGCTCACCGCCGAAGAAAAAGCCGATGCCGTGCAGACGCTCGCGTCCCGTGCGAGTTACGCCACGGCACTGTTGACCGCCGTGGAAGCGGGGAGCGTCCCGAAGGCCGACATCACCGCCTTCACCGCCCGGCAGATCACGGCGCTGAAGGACAAATCGGTACTCGCCAAGCTCGGCACTGTCTGGGGCGAAGTGAAGCCGGCGAGCGCCACCCGGACGGTGCAAATTTTGAAGTACAAGGAGCTGCTGACCCCCGACGCGGTGAAGTCCGGCAATGCCGGGAACGGCCGGGCGATCTTTGCCAAGAACTGCGCGACGTGCCACAAGATGTACGGCGAAGGCCAAGCCGTCGGCCCGGAACTCACCGGTGCCCAGCGGAGCAACCTCGATTACATTTTGGAGAACGTCATCGATCCGAGTGCGGTCGTGGCCAACGAATACAAGATGCACGAGTTCCAACTGCTCGACGGCCGCGTGGTCACGGGCATCGTGAAGAAGGAATCGCCGCAAGCGATCACCGTGCGCACGGTGAACGAGGAGCTGGTCATCCCGGTGCCGGACATCGACAAGCGCAAACCGACCCAGAACTCGGTGATGCCGGAAGGGCTATTCGACGCGATGAAACCGGACGATGTGCGTGACCTCGTGGCCTACCTGATGGGCAAGGAACAAGTGCCACTGCCGAAGTGATTTCAAAGAGCTGAACCGGTACTGAATCTATGATATAATTTAGATGCAAACAACATTTGAGGAGAGTTAACTATGCCCGAAGAAACCCCACGATCGGAATACACTCCGGAACAACTGGCTTGGATCTATGCCGAGGCCAAGAAGAATTTTAAGGTGGAAGATCTGATCCGAGAAGTGGAGGCCGATTTGCCGACCATACCAGCCGAGGACGTCTTGGCTGAACTCGAACGCGATATCGTGATTTGGAAGAGCCAGAAGAGGGGAGCAGCTTGATGGCACATTCGAACGGCACGTCCGGGCCACGGTTCCGGGTGAGCATGCTCGAAGTCGCCAAGGCACAACTTCGCGACATCGCCGTATCAGTGGCAGAAAGTGGCTCCGATGCGGCTGTTACTACAGCGTTCCGAAACATATTGCGGAGCCTAGAGCGAGATCCACGGGAATTTGGGGAACCACTCTTCCATTACCGAAAATTGAAAATGACTGTTCGTTGTGCTGCTGCAATCCCTCTTTACATCGTGTACGCTGTCCACGACGAACAACCTGTCGTGGTCATCCGCCGCATCGCGGCCTTGTCCTCGGATACACCTTGACCCCTGCCTTCATCCACCAAGAAAAGAAGTACACGGATGACGCGGATAAGAACTAAGAGATGAAGAGGATCAGAACAGATCAATCCTTCTCCAATCCTCTTGATCCTGCCTTTTTCCTTTTTCCGCGTCATCCGTGTTCTTCTTCAATATTCCGCCCTCTCCCCACCCCGCCCGGAGCTTCTCCCCGATGATCCGTCTCGCCTCCCTGTTCCTGCTCGCTTTGGCAACACTTCCCGCCTTCGCCCAACAACCCCCGCCCAAGGGCGACTTGCAAAAGTTCGTCTTCGCCGAGAGCAAAATCTTCCCCGGTACATCGCGCACGGTCACCATTTATGTGCCCAAGCAGTACGACGGCAAAACGCCGGCGTGCCTGTGGGTCTGCCAGGACGGCGTGCAGTACAACGCCCCGACGGTCTTCGATAAACTCATCGCCGAAAAGGAAATGCCGATCACAATCGGCGTGTTCGTGACCCCCGGCGAAGTGAAAGCCGCGAACAAGGATGCCCTCCCACGGTACAACCGCAGCTTGGAATACGACGGCCTTGGCGATTCCTACGCCCGCTTCCTGATCGAGGAGCTTCTGCCCGCCGTGGAGAATATGAAGAGCACCGACGGCCGGGAGATCAAACTCAGTAAGAACCCGGACGACCGCGCCATCGGCGGTGCCAGCAGTGGGGCGATCTGCGCCTTCACGGCCGCGTGGGAACGGCCCGATTCGTTCCACCGCGTCTTCAGCGCCATCGGCACCTACGTCGGCCTGCGCGGCGGAAACAACTACCCGACGCTCCTCCGCAAATATGAGCCGAAGCCGCTGCGGGTGTTCCTCGAAGACGGCGAGGGCGACCTCGACATTTACGGGGGCGATTGGTGGATGGCCAACCAAGAGATGCAGCGGAGCCTGAAGTTCGCCGGCTACGAGCAGACGTTCAATTGGGGCAAAGGGGGCCACAACGGCCAGCACGCCACCGAGATCTTCCCGGACGCGATGAAATGGCTGTGGAAGGATCACGGCAAGCCGATTGTGGCCGGTCGCGGCTCACCACAGTTGCAGCAAGTGTTGAAGCCGGGTGAAGGGTGGACGCTCGTCGGCGAAGGATACAAATTCACCGAGGGGCCGATTGCCAACGCCAAGGGGGAAGTTTTCTTCACCGACATCCCCACCTCCAAAACGTACAAGATCGGCTCCGACGGCAAGCCGGTCGAGGTGAGCGCCGACAACGGCAAGGCCTCCGGCTTCGCCTTCGGGCCGGACGGCGGACTCTACGGCACCGGCGGCGGACTCGGGGCGCTCGTGAAGTACGACGACAAGGGCAAGCGGGAGATCGTCTGCGAGGGGATCA
Source organism: Fimbriiglobus sp. (assembly GCA_025351325.1). Classification (GTDB taxonomy): domain Bacteria; phylum Planctomycetota; class Planctomycetia; order Gemmatales; family Gemmataceae; genus JALHQU01. Next base: position 823 of record JANXWE010000005.1, on the reverse strand, counting down.
AAGGGAACGACTTGGTGGCGCTGCACGACGGCAGCTTCTACATCACCGCGCCGGGCACACCGGATCAAGTGATGCACGTCTCGAAAGACGGCAAGAAGTCGGTCGCCGACACCGGCATCAAATTCTCCAACGGAATCACGGTGTCTCCGGATCAAACGCTACTGTTCGTGGCCGAGAGCCGCACCCACTGGGTCTGGAGCTATCAGATCGGGGCGGACGGCAAGCTGAGCCACAAACAAAAATACTTCCACCTCCATGCCCCGGACTCGGACGACAACGCCTGGGCCGACGGGTTGAAGTGCGACACCGATGGCCGGCTGTACGTAGCCACGAACATCGGCGTGCAGTTCTGCGACCAAGCCGGCCGGGTGAACGGCATCATCCCGATGCCCAACGGCAAGTGTGCGAACATCTGCTTCGGCGGTGCTAAGTTCGACGTTCTGTACGCGACGTGCTTCGACAAAGTGTACGCCCGCAAGGTGAAAGTGACGGGCTGCAACACCTTCGACAAGCCGATCAAACCGAAGGCGCCGCAGTTGTAGTGTTACGAATGACGGGGTCTGGTCGTCATCCCCTCGATACCACGCTCCCTAACGGAGACCTCACCCCCGCCCCCTCTCCGAAACGGAGAGGGGGAGCCAGACAAAAAGTACTCGATTGAGTTTCGTGTCACGAAGTCACCCCCCCTGGTATCTTACCAGTGCAGTTGGAATCACGGTGGGTGAGTTCGATCCCCCTCGGGCCTGCGAGGCCGTCGGAGAGTGTGAACCCCCGCCGTTTCTTCCGCCGCGGAGCCCGAACAGTCACCCGGGGATCACACCCC
>JANXWE010000293.1 GCA_025351325.1 Fimbriiglobus sp. | reverse complement strand
GATGCGGCCGAGATTCAGGTACTCAAGGATGTGAATCTGGCACGTCTGGCGTCACTTTCTGGTGATTCTTCGAACTGGCCACAATTTCGGGGGGCGAACCGTGACGGTTGGTCGCCGGGTACGAATTTCCGCATGAATTGGAACGACTATCCACCGCAGGTGCTCTGGACGAAGCCCGGCGGCGGCGGCTACTCCTCATTCGCAGTAATTGGATCAAATTTGTACACAATGGATCGCGATGGGGAGAACGAACGCATCCGGTGCCTGGATGCGAACACCGGGAACGACGTTTGGACGCACGAATACTTGGCCGACTATTCGGCTCTGAAAATGGGTTATGCCGGCGGGCCGCGGGCGACGCCGACGGTACACGAGGACTGGCTTTACACCGTCGGGGCGACCGGGCAGATGGTTGCTTTGAAGTTGCCAAAGACGACTACGGAGAAGCCCACGGTCGCTTGGCAGCATGACCTGATCTCCGAATTTCAAGCCACACTGCCGAGCTGGGGCATCGCCTGTTCCCCCCTCGTGGATGGCGACCTCGTCATCGTGCAACCGGGTGGAAAAAAAGGTTCCGTGGTGGCGTTCGACCGGGTCACCGGCCAACAACGTTGGACGTGCGAAACCGAATCCAGCGGCTACAGTTCGCCCGTCGTCGCGACACTCGGCGGAGTCCGGCAGATTGTTGCCATCACCGGCAAATCAATACTCGGGATTCAGCCCGGCACCGGGGAATTGCTCTGGAAACAAGCTTGGGAAACGCAATTCGACGGCAACATCGCCATGCCAGTGATTGCCGGGGACTACGTGTTCGTGTCGTCGGGTTACGGGAAGGGTTGCACGCTGTTGCGGGTCGGTAGCAACGCTGCGAAAGTCGTCTATTTCCGACCGAACAAGTTGATGCGCAACCACCACTCCACCAGCGTGCACAAAGACGGGTTCCTGTTCGGCTGCGACGACAAACGCTTGTGCTGCGTGAACTTGCGGGACGGGACGCCGATGAGCGATTGGCCATCGGACGACGTGCGAAACCGCTTGGGCCTCTGTTCTGTGACCTTGGTCGGCGACAAACTCTTGTGCCTTTCCGAGCGGGGCACGCTGATGTTGACCAACACCGACCCGACCGATTTCCAACTCCTGGGGCGACTCGACAAGGTTTTGACCGGCGGAGAATGCTGGGCGTTGCCGGTCGTGGTCAATGGCAAAATCTACCTGCGTGACGCCACGAACATCGTCTGCTTGGATGCGTCTATACCGAAATGACACCACTCAGGCGCTTCAATACCTCGGCGTGCAACCGTCCGTTGGTGGCGACCATGCCGCCACGGCGTTTGGCACCCACCCGACCGTACTGTACGGCGCCGCCGTCGAATTCTGTGACGGTGCCGCCGGCTTCTTCGACCAGAATGTGCCCGGCGCAGACGTCCCAATCGTGGAACTCCGGGTAGTCGTTCACGTACAAATCGACCTCGCCTCGGGCCACGAGTGCCAACTTGACGCCCGCCGAATAAGTCTGGTGGACGGTACCCGGTTGCAGTTTGCGAACCACCGGTTTCGGGGGCTTGTTCGGGTTCATGTGACTCGTCGTGAGCACGGCAGAATCGAGCGTCGCACAGGTACTAACATGGCAACGTTCAAGCGGGCCAAATTCATCGTCTTCGAAATCGCGGCAGACGAAGCAACCGCGTCCACGGACGGCGTAGGTCGTCCGTTCCTGGATCGGTTCGAGTACGATGCCCAGCACCGGCACCCCGTTCACCGTCAAGCCGATCATCACCGAGAACTCGCCGTTCTTCATGGCGAAACCGCGGGTTCCGTCGATGGGATCAATGACCCAGACCCGTTCCGGGTTCACTGCCGTCGATTTCAGGATCGTCGATTCCTCGGCACAGAAACCGTCCCCGGGGAACGCGGCCATCAGGTGTTTCAAGATGATCTCTTGGGCGCCGGTGTCGGCGTGGGTGCTAATTTGCGCCGGGGCGTCCGGGATCGGCACGAACGATTCGTACTCGGTGCGGATGAAGTCACCGGCGGATTTCGCGGCAACGAGGGCTTCCCGGAGTTCGTCTTCAAATTCCATTTCGTTCAACCCTTGGCTCCTGAAAAGGCCCGGTATACTTGGCTGCCGCTGACCAGTTCCTCGGCGTTGCCCGCCGCGTGCAATTTCCCATTTTGGATCACGAACACGCTGTCGGCCGTTTTGATGGTCGTCGAACGCTTTGCCAGGAAGATCAGCGTCCGCCCCGCTTGCATCCGGTTCATGGCGTCGTCGATCAGCGTCGCACTGTCTGGGTCGAACGGCTCGGACGGCTCTTCGATCACCAGAATCGACGGATCGCGAAGGATGGCCCGAGATAGTGCCACGCGGAACCGTTCACCGGGGCGGAGATCGTGCCCGCTATCTCCCAAGGTCGTTTCGTATCCGTAGGGCAACCGCTGGATGAACTGGTGGGCGTGGGCCGTTTTCGCCGCTTCGATGATTTGGGGCCGGCTGTAGCTCGGGTCGCCGCAGCCGATGTTGTTGGCCACGGTGTCGCTGAACGTCGTGTGGTCGGTAAGGACCATGGCAATCTGGGTGCGCAGGGAATCGAAAGTCACCCAGCGGAGGTTCTTGCCGTCGATCCGGATTTCCCCAGCGGTCGGTTCGAGAAACCGCGTGAAAAGATACGCCAAGGTCAATGATTCGTCCGCGTCGGGGCAGATGATCGCCGCCCGCGTGCCCATGGGAATCGTGAACGACAAATTTTCGAGCACCATCCGGCCTGTGCCCGGTTCGCGGTAACTCAGCGATACCAGTTCGAGCTTCTTTTGCATCGGCTGGAGGAACTCGGCATCAATCGGCTGCGAGGTATCCCCGCGGCGGTCGAGGTATTCGAACACGTTGGCCGAGGCTTCTTTGGCCCGGTGGATCCGCACCCACGCGGAGACGGAGCGATTCACCGCGAAGACGAGGGCCGTCATCGCGCACGCTTGAACCACCAGGCCGGCTAAAGATAGCTCGCCCCCGAGCACGGCCCGGCCAGCGACGAACGCGACGATCAACCCGGCGAGAACGGCCACGGTGTAAAGCGTCGGCCGCGAAATGGTTTCGCCACGGAGCCGGCGACGGGTCGCTTTGGACAGGTCGGAAATTTGCCGTTCGACACGGGCTTGGCTGAAGCGTTCCGTGAGGTAGCTTTTGACGAGCTGCATGAGGCTCAGATTTTCGCGGAGCACGGCCAGCCGCGATTC
>JANXWE010000278.1 GCA_025351325.1 Fimbriiglobus sp. | reverse complement strand
AACGAGCGACTGCACCGACCCCAGCCGGTCCGTCAGGTACCACGTCACCACCCCGACCGACGATTGCTTCGCGATGACATCATCCTGTCCACTGCCGTACAAACGCCGGGTCACCAGTCCGTTGGTACCGTTGAGATCCAGGATGACATCGAAGTTCTCGTTGCCGACGGCGCCCGGTTTACCCGTGTCCCAACCATCTTGCGCGAACCGCTCCGTGACCGTGACACTCCCGTTCCAATGCAACCGTTCAATTCGATTCCCAATCGCATCGTACACATAGATCACCCGGGCCGTGGCCGCCCCGCCGTCCGTCGCGCTGTCGACCGCCGTCACCAGCCGGTTATTCAGATCATATCCATACACCCACGTCTCCGCCGCCGCCCCCTTGCTCCGCTTGACCACGTTCCCTTCGGCATCGTAGGTGTACGCCCAAATCCCATCGTTCGTCATCCGGTTGTTCGCGCCCGTCGCGCACCCTGATGATCACATCCACCGGCATTATCATCGGGTGATACTTTATCGGCACAGATGCTTCTCGAAAGAGAGAAATTCATCGAATAGCTGCCAGAAGTAGTCGACAGCTTCAACTTCATCTGCGCTGTGAAATAAAATGATCTCGTCCCATCCCCTTGTCAAGGATATCTTGAATTTAACTTGAACCCACTGCTGGAACCGATTCATCACCTCGATGTCAGGGTCACCTCCTCTCAATCTCATAGCGTAGGAATACCCACGGATGAAGTATGCCAGTCTAGAAATGGATACTCGTCCGCAGTAGAGGGGTTCGTTACCCCGCATGTCAGTGATAAGTTCGATAATCAATTTCATGTCTTAGAATCCTGCGACTGATTTTACCGTGACTCCACCCAGCGAATTAAAACTTTTAATCCATTGCTCGTATGGAATCCCCTGTGGTGTGATGTTGTCGAATACCATGTCGCCAACACGAACACCAAGGTGGCGTCCGTTCTCAGAAATTGCTGCCGAGCGACCAGGGAGCGATTGGGAGACGATAAAATCTCCGCCGCCTTTCAACTCGATAAGTTCCCCCTTGTGGCCAGCCTTCTTCAATGCTGCCATGATGCTTTTGGAACATTCAACACACTCCAAGTTTTTGGTACTGATGCATTATCGCGTTGATCGCTGGAAAACATGGGTTTCCTGGTTTCGGTCGGCGGTTTGTTTATGGTACTCGGCCTAATGGCACCGACTGTACCACGAACCCGGATCGACGCATGAGCCGCAACCTCCTGATTCTCCTACTGTCCGAACTTAAAACGCTCCGATTCGTTTGCAAGAATCAGGGCTGCGGAGCGGTAAGCGAAGTATCGCCCGCGCAAGCCTCTAGCATGTTCTACACATCACCAAAATGCGTAGCGTGCGCCAACATGTTCTATGTGCAAGAGGCGTTCAAAGGGAACCCGATTGTGGACTTTATCAAGGCCATCAAAGATATGCAGAGTCCGGATGTCGCCAAGCACCTCGACATCGAGTTCGTCGTCGCCGAACCCGTCAAGAAGTAGTCACGCCGGCATGGTGTTCCGCACCAGTTCTTCCAGCGTCCACGGATGATCCGCAAGGCCAGCGGCCATCGCGGGTGTCGTCTTGACCTTCGCCTTCCCTTCCACCTTGGTCGCATCCGTCAGCGTTTCGTGGAGACGGCAGAAGTTGTAGTAGGCGAATTGAAGCGCGAAGGCGGCGGCGTGGTTCGCCCACTTCTTGCTGAACCCGTTCGTCAGCCGCGTCATGCGCCGGTTGCCCATGCGGATGAAGAGGTTGTGCCGCTCGACATGGGAGGTGCAGACCTTCGCCATATCGGGCGAGCCGTTGCGCGGCACCTTCACCGTCCCCGTCACTTCGCCCGGCGAATACTTCGACTCCCGGCCGTCCGACTTCGTTGCGAACGACTTCACCAGTTGGGCGAAATCCGCCGTGGGTATCGCGGCCGGGATCGCTTGGGCATACGGCGTGAACCCGTCGGTGGAGATTTGGAACCGGCCCGAAGTGGCGACGGCGAGTTTGTCCGCGAAGCAGGCCGTGTCCTCGGGCGTGCGGATGCCGACATGCCAAGCGAGCATGAGTTTGGTTTCGCGCTCGATGGCCGTGAAGCAGTAGCAGTCCCCGGCATCGACCAACTCGGGATGCTTCCGCAGGCGGGTCTTTTCTTTCATGCCGACGAACGACCAGATTTCATCGCACTGCACATCCACCACCGGCAATCCCCGAATCCGGCCTTCCAGCATCGCCTCGCACCGTTCTCCGACCAGAACCAGCAGGTCGATGGCCGTGCGGAGATTGACGCGGGCGATGCGGGTGGTGGAACGGAGGCTGTTGCCCTCGATGATGAGTTGCAGGGCCAGCACGGCCACATCCAGCGGCAGACGCATATGCCCCAGCGGCGTCGGTGCCGAGAAGGTCTTTTTGCAGGCGAGGCACTGGAAGCGTTGGCTACCGCAGCGGTTGGTGCCGAACTTCCGCGAAGTGGCTTTGCACGATGGGCAAGCGACGGACGTGGCGATGGGAGATTCCATCACCCACTCTATCTTCGCAACGCACTCCCGCAACTGGACTTGCGGACTCACTTCGCAGGCTTTTTCTTGCCGTTCGTCGCCGGTTTCGGCTTGTCCTCGACATGCGGTTGACCCGTCAGTTTTTGGACGAACAGGAAGGCCGTGACGGCCGGATCGGGCAGGCGCTGTTTTTTCGTTGGCTTGCTCATGCCGACAGGATACCCTATCGCAGATTAGGAACGGAAGTGGAAATCACCGAGAGGACAATGCCGTGGCAAAAGGAAAACGCGGGCCGGTTAAAATCATGACTCCTCAAGAGATTCAAGACAAATCACTCGGGATACTGAGTCAGGTTTGGGGTGAGAACAGTCAGACAATTCCAATGATTATCCTCAGCGGGGCGTTCGTAGACAAGCAGGTCGAGTCCCTACTGTCTCATTTTATGATTGACTCGGAATCCGTCTCGCAACTATTCCATATCAACGCATTGCTTGGAAGTAGCCGCGCAAAGTCTGAGGTCGCCTACGCTTTGGGCCTTATTCCAAAACCGGTCGCGCAGATGCTATGGGTGCTGGGCGAGATAAGAAACACGGTTGCTCACAGTCACTCTCCACTAACATTTGAAAGCGATGAATTAAAAAGCCTTATTCTCGGTAGCGATAACCCGGCTGAATGCCTGACGATTCCGTGGGGGTATAAAATCCATTCCGCTTCCGGCGCGGCTATGGTGATGGGCGACACCGGACTCCACGACGACAAAGACCCAAAAGAGAAATTCCAAGGTGCCGTGCTGTATCTTCTTAACGCTCTGATGTTTCTTGGTGGCCAGACCCAGCGTGAAAAAAGAAGGTCGAGATTTCCTTCGGATGGCTGACTACGTTGCATCGCATGGGTTGTAGTCGGCCAGAACCATCGGCCTTGTGCATTTGACTTCGTGAGCCGTAGTAGAGAATTCGTCCATACTGGCTGCTTCCTCGCACGAACGCGCCATGACAAGTTTGTGGCCGTGGAAGTCCGACCAGTCATCAGGATTTTCCGACGCCCCGACCACATATAGTTTGAATTCTTCCATAGTTTGTCACCCTTGGGTCATACTTCGTATTACGAATCGTCAACGCAATAATGCATCAGTACCAAGTTTTTGAAGCCTTTTGCCGCCTCAAAAGCTACCTCCAACGAGTTGTTATGCACCAGCACTTGCGCGTGGCCGACCGCATAGCAGTGGAGTTCCTCGACTTGGAAGTTATAGACCGGCAATCGGGCCTGCCGAACAATCAACTGAATGATCGCTGCCTCATTACCTGACCGGAGCAGGAGAACGTCCCCGACTCGCAGGTCGATGGCGTCTACCCACCGCCCGGCACCGTTATATCCGTCCGGGTTGAACGGCACGTGCTCAGGCTGCGGGCGCTCTCTCAAGTCTTCACCCCGGACTACCCACCACGGATGGTGACCGGTCGATTCGATTACTTCCCCGGCCACCAAGTTCCCAACGTGCTCGTGCTGGTACGTCTCGATGACTTGGCGTAGTTTCCACTCGTCGGCCGCGAGGTCAAACGCCCAAACCCGATCCGACGCCCGTACGTCCTGAATCGGCCTCGGCCCGTGTTCGGTGCCGACGAGGGTGTCCGCCGGAAAACAGTTGGGAGGCTTCCCATTTAACAACCCTTTCGCATACATTAGCTTGCCAGACAACTTTCGCGCCGCAATCGCAAAACCTCCGACTGCGACGGTTTGGACTGCGAAGTCTTTGATCTGCTGCTTGATGATATCCACCGTCCAGTTGGCGCCGTAATTGAATTCGGCCCGCTCTTTTTCCCAATGTTCATCTATTCTTTACGCGTTCAGGAGTGACACGTTGTCCCACGTTTGAAAATTGTGG
>JANXWE010000275.1 GCA_025351325.1 Fimbriiglobus sp. | reverse complement strand
TTCGGGGGCGGCGTGTTCGTGGCCTGCGGCGACGTCAACGGCGACGGCTTCGCGGACGTGATCATCGGGGCGGGATCGGGCGGATTGCCCGCGGTTTCGGTGGTCGATGGACGCACCGGTGCCCACCTCACCGACTTCTTCGCCAACGATGAACTCATCGATACGGTCGGAAGCGTGCCGTACGAAGGCGGAGTTCGCGTGGCGGCCGTCGATCTCGACAACAACGGTGTCGTCGAGATCTTGACGGCGAAAGGGCCGGGGACCTTCCCGATCCTGCGGTTCTACAAGTACGCGGCCGGCAACGTCTTCCTCGCCAGCAGGACCCAGGCGTTCGCGGACAACTACGCCAACGGGGTCTTCGTCGGTGGCTGAGGCGCGTTCGGTGACTGGAATCTCGGGTCGGGCTTGTTAGCAAGCCCGACCTCTTACTAAAAATTCCGAATCGGTTTCCTCCCAGATACGATTGTAATTTTCATTCCGAACACTATCCGGCATTCCTTGTGGGCCACGATCATCGGCCCGGGAACTCAATTGAGGGATCAACCATGCCCGCAGAATCTCCCCATCTGGCCTCGTGGTTGAAGCCACACCAGACCGGCCGACCGCTCCGCACTCGGCGACTCCAATGCGAGCAGCTCGAAGACCGTCTCACGCCTGTTCTCGGCGGATACGACATCTTGCCGCTGACGCAGGAACCTTATTCGCTGATGCCCGGTAGCATCTCCGACAACTTCGCCGGCGTGGTCAACTACGCCGAATCGTGTACCGGTGCGCTGGTGGATCGCGGCGGGGTCGTCGTCGGGAGTCGCCACATCATCTTGGCAGCGCACTGCCAACCGGCCGTGGGCGATCTGGTCACGTTCTACTTGCCGAACGCTCCGCTCGGGGTTCCGGATGGCACGCTCAAAACGATCACCATCCCGGTGACGAGTGTCTGGATTCACCCGGCCTATGATCGATTCACCGCGAAGAATGACATTGCGATCGCCACGCTCGAATCGGTGGCCCCGTTCGGCGCGACGGCGTACCAACTCAACACGGCCCGGGATGAAATCGGTAAGAAATTCGTCATCTCGGGGTACGGTGCCACGGGCACCGGCACGTCCGGTCAAACGCTCTTCGCGGGCGGACAGAATGCCGACTACGAACTCCAGCGGATGACCATTAACGCCACCGGTGGCCGGTTCTTCGTCTCGATTCCCGACGGGAACATCGAAGACGACGTGGGCGACATCCCACTCACGGCGACATCGACGGCGGCCGAGATCCAGACGGCCATCGATCAACTGTTCATCGTCAACAGCGTGCGTGTCACCAAGATCGCGGCGGGCCCGTATGCCGGTTCGTTCGAAATCCTCTGGCTCGACCCGAGCGGCAATCAACCGGAGTTGAAATTCGTCTCCGACACCGGCACGAACGTGCTGGTGAACGGCTTCAACCCGGGCAACGTCGATTTCGTGACGTTGCACAACGGGGCCGACACCGAGTTCCAACGGGTGATCGAAAACGGCACCTCTGGGACATTCCAACTGGCGCTGACGCTGCCACCGGTGGCTCGTCCGGCCCCCGGCGTCGGTTTCTTCCCCCCCGAGACTGTCGTCACCGCGCCGATCAATTTCAATGCGACCGCCCGCGAAGTCGAAGATGCGATCAACGCCGTACCCGGTTTCGGCCCGGTGACGGTCTACAAATCCGCCCCCGGGAATTACTCGGTTCAGTTCGACCGCAACGGCGACATCGCCCAGATGGTGTTTCTGGCCCAGGATACGCTCGCCGGGACGGGATCCGTTCAGACCATTCAAAACGGCGGCGCCCGCACCTTCCGCATCGGCGAAAACCGATACGATTCCTCTCCGCGGGGAACCACGTTTTTACAGTCGGACTTCACCTCGAATTCGACCGACCAGTTCGAAGGCCAGGGAGACTCGGGCGGCGCCGGATTCATCGACGTGGGGAGCGGCCGTTACAAAATCGCCTCGATCGTTTCGAACGGGGGCTTCCGGTTCGGACAACTGGAGCTGAACACCCGCGTGTCGACCTTCGCCGCGGTCCTCGACACGGTGCTGAACCCGACGGTCACGAAGTACCCCCTCGTGCTCGACATGGCCAAGCAAGTCGCCGGGGATGACAAAATCGCCGACACGATCTCGGTGTCCGAGGTGGACGGTTATCTCTACATCGTCGTCAACGGGAATTTGTATTACCGCGATTTGGCCGCGAACATTTCGTCGCTCCGCATCCGCGGGAGCAGCGACAACGATACGTTCTTAATGACCGGCCCCATGACCATCACCGATGTGCTGTTCACCGGCGGCGGCGGGATCGACACCATGCCCGTCGTCGGCGGCGTGGGCGATGATCGGTTCACGTTCTTCTCGTCGGGGGCCGCGTCGGGAACCATCGTCGACAACGGGACGGTCGTCAACTACACGGGGATCCAAAAGATCTCCTTCGACGGCGGCGCCGGAACCAATTCGCTCTCGTGGATCGACACGTCGAACCAATCGTACGGGAGCCTGGCCGCCCCGCTCTCCGGAATCGTCTACGTCCCCGTCAGCGGCGACGCGGGCGAAGTCCGGATCAACAACAACACGTCCGGCTTCAGTTTCGCCAACATCAACGGCAGCTTCGTGCTCAACGGCGACCGGGACGGCTCGGGCGACCGCGACACGCTGACGGTGCTCGCCCCGAGCGAAGCGGGTGGACAATCCGGGTACTTCGAGGCGGCCTTCGGGACCGGGATCGACACGATCAACGTTTCGGATCAGTCGGTGTCGATCTCCGACAGTACGGCCGGCAATTTGCGAAGCGTGGCATTCGGCAGCACCTTCTCGAGCTTGTACGTCCGGGGTGGCAACGAAACCGGCAAGATCGGCGACACGGTCACCGTGACCCCCTCGCTGACGATGAACATTATCGTGGACGGTATGGGGCCGCAGCGCAGCCGGCCGGGCGACCGATTGATCGTGAATTCGACGGGGGATTTCACCCTGTCCCCCGATCCCTTTGCCCCCGGTACCAATCGGTACACACGCACCGCCGACGGGGCGGGTTTCAGCTTCCTCGCCTTCGAAGCCGTACCGGGTGCCAACATCGTCGCCGTGGCCACCGACGCGGGTGTGGACGGCGAAGTTCGCGCGCTCGATCCCACCACCGGTGCCGTGCGTTGGGTCGCGCGGCCGTTCGGGAGCTTCACCGGCGGGTTGCGACTCGCCGTGGGCGACATCAACGGCGACGGGATCAAAGACGTCGTCGTGGCCGCCGGGCCGGGTGGCGGGCCGCGGATCGTGGTGTTGAATGGAGCCGACGGCAGCGAATTGTTCAGCTTCTACGCCTTTTCGCCGCTCTTCGCCGGCGGGGTGAACGTCGGCACGGGCGACGTGAACGGGGATGGTTTCGTCGATATCATCGCCGGGGCCGACGCGGGGGGCAACTCGCACGTCAAAGTCTTCAACGGCAAGAACGTCCAGGAACTGAGGAGTTTCTACGGCTTCAGTCCGACCTACGAATTCGGGGTTCGGGTGGCGGGCGGCGACGTCAACGGCGACGGCTTCTCCGAGGTTCTGGTCGGCGCGAGTTTCGGGGGCCGACCCGAATACCGCATCTACGACGGTGCCTCGAACAAGTTGCTCCAAAGCAGCTTGGCCTTCGCGGCCGAGTTCACCGGGGGAATCTTCATCTCGGCCGGGGACGTCAACGGTGACGGCTTCGCCGATGTGATCATCGGGGCCGGCCGCGCCGGCAATCCGCACGTCAAAGTGTTCAGCGGTGCCACGGGCGGCGAGTTGGCCAGCTTCTACGTGAACGAAGAGTTCTCGCCGGACGCCATTTCCAGCGTGGTGTACGAATACGGGGTCAGTGTGGCGGCGGCCGACCTCGACGGCGACGGCATCGCCGAAATTCTGACCTCCAAGGGTCGCGGATCGCGGTCGATTTTGAGATCGTTCAAACTCGCCCGCCGCGACGCCTTCGGCAACACGATTGCCACCGGCCTGCAAGAGTTCCGATCAACGACCGTGTTCGAAGACTACTTCGGTGGATTTAGCGTCGGTGGCTGACGTCATCGCACTCGTTTCGGGTGGACTCGACTCCACCACCCTGCTGTACCAACTCCGCGCGGAGGGCCATTCCCTCCGCGCGTTGTCCGTCGATTACGGCCAACGGCACGGTCGCGAGTTGACTTTCGCCCGGGAACTCGGCGCCGAGTTCGGGATCGACTGGCGTCCGCTCGACTTGACCCGCCTCGTCCAATTCTTCGGCCAGAACAGCCTCACCGATTCGACCCATGCGGTGCCCGCCGGCGCCTACTCCCCCGACACGATGGCCCAAACCCTCGTGCCGAACCGGAACATGGTGCTCCTCTCCGTGGCGATCGCGTGGGCCATCGACAGTGCCTCGCAGGCCGTGGCCTTCGGGGCGCACGGCGGCACGTACACCCCGTACCCGGACTGCCGGCCGGCATTCGCCACCGCGATGGATGCCGCGGCGCGGGTCTGCCACACGGCGCCGATCGAAGTCTGGGCACCGTTCGTGAATTGGTCGAAGGCGGACATCGTGACGCGCGGCGCCGAGTTGGGCGTCCCGTTCGAGCGGACGTGGAGTTGCTACCGCGGGGGCGAGACTCACTGCGGCAAATGCGGGACGTGCGCGGACCGCCGGGCGGCGTTCGTGGAATCGGGGGTGCCGGATCCGACGGAGTATGAGGTGGGTTGATCTTCGGGTATATACTGGAGGCACGGATAGTATTTGGAGAACCGGGATGAGATACACCGTTCGACTCGAAGAATCCGAAGAGGGTTTCGCCGCGTCGGTGCCGGGAATGCCCGGGTGCCATTCCCAAGGTAATACTGAAGCGGAGGCGCTGGAGAATATCGCTGACGCCATCCGGGAGTATCGGGAAGCGGTGGCGGAATTGGCCGTGTCGGCCAATTCCCGGCCTGTAGAAGTGGAAGTTTAACCATGCCCAAATTGCCGGGTGTGAATCACCTCGCCGCCGTCCGCGCTTTGGAGAAAGCCGGATTTTGGATCCTTCGCCAAGGCAAGCACATCATCATGACAGATGGGAGCAGAGTACTGACCATCCCGCGTCACAATCCGATTCATGCGATTACGATGGGCAACATCGTCCGCGACGCGGGTATAACAGAAGCTGCTTTAGCGAACCGAACTCGACACAGTTTGCTTTTTAATCGTCGCGATGGGCAGCATCCTCTCGATATCGATTGCCTTCCACCAATAGCCAATCCAGATCGCCATACTTGGCAAAATGCATTGCAGACCCGTATTCGGTCACATGGCATACTGCGTAGTACTTACGCTCGGTGTCATGAACCCAACTGGCCGGAGCCCACATGGGTCGTAGATCGCGATTGAGAATGTGTTCGAGTCGGGAGCGGTGGTTGATGTCTTCAATGTGCGGTGTGGCATAATACAGAACAGACTCGGAAATCATCACCGGAAGAATATTGAAATCCCGAGCAACTATTTCTGGAACTGTACGGCAGATTTCGTCTGTGGTCGGAGTGTCGTAAAAATTGAAGGTTGGGTACCCGTATTCGACCGACAAAGCTCGGGTCAGAGTCCAACAATCAACGTATTTTAATGTGAGAAGTGCATCCCAACAGCATAGTTGTCGAAGGCTCGACAATGCTATCGCATCATCGAGTTGATCTTGCGACAGCTCACCTGTTTCGATGAGCCACTGCGACCATTTTCGGCGGATGACACTCACCGAATCCGCAGCGTCACGGTCTCGCCTTCTTTGATCAAGCTGCTCTTCTTGACCATGTCGTCGGCGATGAGCATGTAGCTGAAGCTCCCCATCGGCACTTCGATTTCTTTCGTCTGCGCGGGGTCGAGCGGGTACGACTTGTCGTTCACCGTGATCGAAATCTTCGTGGTGAACAAGTTGACGACCTTCACCAGGCCCATGCCGGCGGCCGGCTTGGTTCCTTCGGTCGGGGACGACCCGACCGTGCGCTTCGACAGTGATTCATTCATCGCCGTCAGCTTCGTGTCGATCGCGGCGATGGCTTTCTCGAGCTTTTCCATCCGCAGCATCAAACCCGCGTCGGCGGGTACCACCACTTTGCCATCTTTGCGGCCCATCACTTGCTCATCGAGCGCGTCCAACAATTTCTTGGAATCGGTCAATTCTTTCTTGAGGTCTTTGATCTGTGTCTTCAGGGTCTCTTCGACCGTGCTGCCGACGGTCATCGGCTTCGCATCGTCGGCGCGGATTTCGGTCGTCGGGGCGAGTGCGAGTGCGACGCCCAAGCCGGTGGACAGGGTGAGTTTCTTGAGGGACAGCATGGTGGGATCTCCGGGTGCGGGCAGCGGTGGTGGTGAAATCGTGGGTCGAACGTCCAACGGAATCGGCGTCGGCGTCGGACTGGGAGTACGTTCGAAGACCGGCTTCGGCGGCACGAGAATCTCGTTCCCGATCTTCCGTGGAGGCAGTGGCACCTCATTCCCGACCGGAATCGTTTCAGGCAGCAACGGCGCCGACGGTGCCAGTTCCGTAGGGATGAGATTAAGCGGGATCGGGGCCGGCTGCAAGGGATTTTCGGGTTTGGCCGGTTGCAATGGGACGATTGGCACCGTCGGTGCCGGAAGTTGAGGGGGCTGCGCAATATCGACCGGTTTTGGCAACGACGGAACTGTCGGCAGGGGTTCGAAAGTCGGTAGCGATGGCAAAGGCAAAGCGGGTGCGGCGATCACGGGGGCGACTGGCAGTGACGGTGGCGGCAAGAGTGCCGGAGCCGTGGGAACAGTGGTCGGCACGGTCGGTATCGAGAACGACCCGAGCGTCGGCAGGTTCGGGTCGGGGCGCGGTTCTGAAATCGAGAGTGGCGGCGGGACGGGGAGCGGTTCCGCATGGGTGACATGCAAAATGCCGAAGCCGCCGGCGCCGAGAAGCAGCCCGGCCGCAACCACGCGAGTGAACGAAGAGCGCGATGCGCGGTGTTTGGCCATGGCAATGCCCGTCCGTGGGTTGAGCGGTGATCGTCCGTTCGCTCCGCGAACAGGCGTAAAAGTTCAACCCGTTCGAGCGGCGAACGGGTCACACTAGAGAATTACTTTTCTTCGTACTGGGCGATGCGGTTGACCTTGCCCGAATGGATTTCTTCCCCGAGGTCGAGTTCCATCTGGAAGGCGTCTTCGCCGCTGTCTTCGTAGTAGTTCCGCAGGACGCGGGTCGCCAGGAAGTCTTGGCGGCGGAAGAAGACTTGGGCCGCGAGGTTGCGTTCGCGGACGGCGAGGCTGATTTTGCTGCGGCGGTGGCTCGCCAGTTTGCCGATGAGTTTGACGATCATCTGCGAACCGATGCCTTGCCGGCGGTAGCCCGGCGCGACCGCGAAGTTCAGCACGTGCAATCGGTTCTTGTGGAGTTCATAAATCATGAACCCGACGATGTGGTCGTTGGCTTCGGCGACCATACCGATGCAGTTTCGTTGTCGGAGGCACTGGAGGAAATCATCCTCCGTCCAAGCGAACTCGAAACTCTGACGCTCGGCCTGCAACACCTCGGCCATATCGCGGCGGATCATCCACCGGATGTGAACCTTGACTTGCAACAGGCTATCGATGCTTCCTGCATTCATTCCCGGATCTCCCCCAACCCCGTGGCCCGGCATGCGGACACACGCGGTAATAATCCGTTCCAAATGGTTCGGCGCGGTACGGTCGACCGCAGCCCCGAACCTCCGGAAATCAAGAAGTGCGGAATTCGCCTCCGCCCTTCCTCCCCCAACTAGTCGCAGCGTCAGCCCCCCGGCAAAAACTGCGACCTTCCCCGTTCATCCATCCGCAACCGCACTACTCTTTGTAAAAGCGCGTGTTCTCTTCCTTGACCACGGGCGTCCGGTTCTGGTCGCTGGTCATCTTCACGCGGAACCGCATGTCGCCTGGCTGCATCCCCTTCACTTTGACCCGGTAAGTCGCTTCACCCTTGACTCCCACCGACCCGATTGGGTCGAAGAGTATCTGCTGGCCGGTGGTGCGCCCCACGGTCGGCCCCTTGGCGTCGGTGGCGGTCGTACTCTCGGCGAGTTCGACGATCAGTTGCACGTTGCTACAGGCACCGGTACCCGGGTTGCTCACCTTCACTTCGTAGGTCACTTCTTTACCGACCTCGACGGCCCCTTCGGATCCGATCACTTCGAACCGCAGGGCCGGGACGCCTTCGGACTTCACCGGCGACTCCGCCCGGGCTTCGAGCGTCTTCGATTTCGCGGCGGCTTGGGTGATCCCCGGTGCCGTCGGTTCGCCGCTTCCGGCTTGGGCCACGGTGCGGATCACCGCATCGGTCGGCCCGATGGCCCGCAACTTCACCGTGAGCGTTTTCGACCCGTTCGCAGCCAATCCCGCGAGTTTCCACATCACCGATTTGTTCGCCGCGGTGAAGGTGCCCCCTTCAGACGCGGCCACGAATTCAAAGCCTTCGGGAACAACCGTCCAAGTTGAGATCGGGTCAGTCGTCGCGGTCCCAGGGTTCGTCAGTTCGATAGCGTAGACCGGTTCGGCTTTTACAAGGCAGCGGGCCGGGCCGGTCTGCTTGGCGACCAGTTGCGGCTCAACGAGCGCGACCGCGAGTTTCATCGTTTCGGGTGGGTTGCCATCGGCCCAGACCGTGAGGCTGCATAACTGTTGACCCGGCTTGGCGCCCAAAACTTCAAGTGTGAGTGGCTTGGTGGCCCCCGCAGCGAGGTTCTGAAGCTCGGCTTCGATGACCTCGCCCTGCGGATGCTGCAGACCGGCACTGAAGCGGGCTTGCAATACGACCTTGGCGGCCGGGCCGGTACCCGTGTTCGAGATCTTGATCTGGAACGGGACTTTGTCGCCGACGCGGGCGGTTTCTGGCCCCGACAGCGCGAGCACCATCTTGGGCCGCGTGACCTTCACTTTGCTTTCGACCCCGACCGCGAAGTTCACCATCGCCCGACTTCGGATCTCTCCTTCTTCGGCCACTTTCACGGTGATCTTGATCCGTTTCTCGCCACCGGCCTCAAGACTTCCGTAAGCCCAAGACAACCGACCATCCGCATTGGTTTCGCTGGCGGGTTCACTCGACACGAAGGTCGCGCCGGTGGGCAATTCTTCTTCGACCCGGACGCTCGAAACCCCGGCCGTGCCGGTGTTCCGCACCACCAAAGCGTACGTGAGCGACTGGCCCACGCCGACCGATTCCGGGGCTTCGAATTCGACGCTGACATTCGGTGCGACCCGTGCGGACAACGATCCGGCCATCGGAATCGTACTAGGGATCGTCGCGCTCGGTGGGTTGAATGGAATTGTCGCCGGTGCCGTGGGCAAGCCCATTGGCGGGATGATCGGCGGTGCTGTCAACGGGCTGACACTCGGAGTGACAATGGTCGCTCGCTCCGCGGTCACCGTCGGCTGTTTCGGTTCCGACATCGCACTTGGTAAAGCGGGTGCTGGAACTCCGGTTGGCATCGACGGTGTCGGCAGTGGGCCAGTGCTGGGAGCCGTTGGCGGGAAGAACATCGGCGGTGCCGAGCCGGGGCCACTGATTGGTGGCAGCTTCGGCATTTCCGGTTTACCGAAGTCGAATTCCGTGGCGGAGACTGGTCGAACGCCATCCGAACCAGCAATCACCGGCTGGGTGAGGCGTGGATTATTTTTCCCGGTCGCCGCGCCGGAGTTAGTGTTCACCCCGTAGCTGGGGCGGACGTTCGATGGGGGCAACGTACCGGGAGGTGCCGGCGAAGTCGTCGTGGGATAATATTGCGGTGTTTGGGCGAACACCGGTACGGCCACCGCCGCTGTCAACAGGGTGAGTGTCCCCACGATCTTCAAGCCGAATTTCAAGCGATTTCGCATCACGCGTCCCCCAACGGAAAAAACATCGGACTAAAAGTTCATCCCGGCGGGGCCGGATATTTGATCGCATTCTTCAACAGTTTCGCCCCGATCGCCTCGCTGAGATCCAGCCCCGTATGCAGGCTGAGCAACAGCACAATGTTGGCGACATCGGCGAGTTCGTCGGCAATCGCCACCCGCAGGATCGGATCATTCACGGCCGCCCGTGATTCGTCCGGTGTCATCCAGCGGAACACATCGCACAGTTCCCCGACCTCGCTGGCCAACGCCATCACGAGATTCTTCGGGCTGTGGTACGGTTCCCAGTGGCGCGCCTCGGCGAAGCGACGGATCGCTTCCTTCAGCGCGGCCACGGGCGTGGTGTCGTCGGCCATCCGGCGAGCCTGCTTTTCAAGCGGGTGCAATGCCTGCGTGCGGCCAAGTTTCCCCCGAGGTTCACACGCAGACGGTGCGGGTAGATAGCAAAGTGGCCGGCGGTGTCAACGGGAAAGGGAACGACTTACTGCACTGCCACAGGATTGCGTCCGAAATCGGAAGTCCTTCTCTCATAGGCTTTTCATGGTGAAACTCACCTTTTGCTCATCGAACTCGTGCTAGAAATCTGGAGCGGATTCAATGCGATGATTGGATATGAGGAGTCGACACGGCGATGGATGTCTCGCACAACGACCGACTGTTCCTCGCGTTCTCGGCGGCACTGGGATTCATTGTAGCCGGTGCGGGAAACGCTCTGTTCGGTCCGCGAACTCAGTGGATTCGTTTGTTGATGGCCAGCGTCGGTTTGGTGGTTTCAGTCGGGGCGGGGTTCGCGTTGATTCCCGAATCGGTTGATGCACTCGCTCTTTCTGGTGTCGGCTTGCTATTCTTGCTAATGCTCGCGCAGTCCGGAATGTTTCAACGGAGCCTGACTTCCATTTACCATCAACTCCGGAAGCCGCGACTGGCTTGGGGGGCTGGTGGCCTTGGCGGGATTCGGGTTGCTCGGTTTCGAGTCCGCCCGCTTCGACGGCGTGGAGGCGGCCGATCTCGATGAGCACGATGCCTGGTTGAAGCTGCAAGAAACGACGCCGTACGTCGCGGACGATTCGCGGGCGGCCAAGACGGATCGCGGGAGTGCCATTCACTTACTGACGACCGCCGAAGCGAAGTCTGCGGAGCTGCTTTTGGCAACCGAGTATCAGACGCTCCAATCGACACGACTCGACGATTACGTGATCCGGCGCGGGCCGGCGGACGACACCTCCAATTGCCACGGCTGGGTCTTCACGGGTGGAAAGTACGCCATCCTCGGTCATGAGGTCGATACGATTTTGGTGGAAAATGAGTACCAACCTTCAACCATTCCGCAGGCCGGCGATCTCTGTGTCTACCGAAATGAATCCAACATGATTCTCCACACAGCCCTCGTTCGCAGCGTTTTCGACGATGGCACGGTACTCGTCGAAGGCAAGTGGGGCCACCTCGGTGTCTTCCTGCACGCCGTTCAACACTCCGTCTATGGCACGCACTTCGGCTTCTATCACTCCGCCCGCAGTACGCACCTCCTCAGCAGCATCCCATAAGGATCGTCCCTGTCGGAAACGCAGCCCGCACAATAAGACAACTGAACCTCCTTGTTCGGTTTCCACTTTGTCTTGGGGCTATTTTCATGTCCGCGTCCTCGCTGCTACTTTCGCTCCTGTTCGTTTCCGGCCAAGCGGCGACTCCAGCCAAAACCGATCCACCTGCCAAACCCGATTTCGTCCCACCGGTGAATGCATTCCGACTGCGGAATATCGGCCCATCGATTACCTCTGGGCGAGTGGCGGCCCTGGCGGTGAACCCGACCAATCGTTCGCACTATTTCGTGGCGGTGGCGTCCGGCGGCGTCTGGAAGACGACGAACGCGGGCACCACGTTCATCCCGATCTTCGACGGCGAAGGGTCGTTCAGCATCGGGGCGATCACGATCGATCCGGCTGATACCAACACCATCTGGGTCGGCAGCGGGGAGAACAACAGCCAGCGCAGCGTGGCCTACGGCGACGGCGTTTACAAATCGACCGACGGTGGCAAGAGCTGGACGAACATGGGGCTGAAGGCGAGCGAGCACATCGCCAAGATCGTCGTCCATCCGAAAGATTCCGAGACGGTCTTCGTCGCCGCGCAAGGGCCGCTCTGGGGGCCGGGCGGTGATCGCGGGCTTTATAAAACGACCGACGGCGGCAAGACGTGGGTGAAGCTGCTGGCCACCGACGAGAACAGCGGCGTGACCGACTTCGAGCTCGATCCGCGCAACCCGGACATCATCCTCGCGGCATCCTACCAGCGGCGTCGCCACGTTTGGACACTCGTGAACGGCGGGCCGGGTTCGGCCCTGCACCGCACCACCGACGGCGGCAAAACGTGGAAGAAAATCACCGCGGGCCTACCCGGCAACGAACTCGGCCGCATCGGCTTGGCGACCGCCCCGAGCGCCCCGGACACGATCTACGCCGAAGTTGAAGCGGCCGAGAATGCCGGTGGGGTGTTCCGTTCCACGGACAACGGGAAGACGTGGGAGAAGCGGAATCCGTTCAGCGCGCAGATGCAATATTTTTGCACGCTCGTGGTCGATCCGAAGAACAAGGATCGCGTGATCTTGAATTACGTGTTGAACCAAGTCTCGAATGACGGCGGCAAGACGTTTCAGAACTTGGGCGAAGCCAACAAGCACGTGGACAACCACGCCCTCTGGATCGATCCGAAGGACACCAATTACTACCTTTGCGGTTGCGACGGCGGCGTGTACGAAAGCCATGACGCCGGCGCGACGTGGCACTTCAAAGCGAACCTGCCGGTCACGCAGTTTTACGACATCGGCGTCGATCAGAACCCGGCGAGCGGGCCGTTCTACCACGTTTACGGTGGCACCCAAGATAACTACACGCTCGGTGGCCCCGTGCGCACCCGCAGTAACAACGGCATCGTGAACGCCGATTGGTACGTCGTGCAGGGCGGTGACGGCTTCCATTGCAAAGTCGATCCGACCGACCCGGACACTGTGTACGCCGAGTCTCAGTACGGTGGCTTGACGCGATTCAACCGCAAGTCTGGCAACCACGTCGATATCCGACCGATCGCCGGCAAAGGCGAACCGCCGCTGCGTTGGAACTGGGATAGTGCCCTGATGATTTCACCGCACAACCCGAAGCGGATCTACTTCGCCGCGAACAAACTGTTCCGCAGCGACGACCGGGGCGACAACTGGACGGCCGTGTCCGGCGACCTCACCCGGCAACTCGACCGCGACAAACTGAAAGTGTTCGGCAAAATCCAGGCGCCCGAAGCGGTGGCCAAGCACCTCAGCACCAGTCTGTACGGGAACATCGTGGCCCTCGCCGAGAGTCTCAAAACCGAGGGGTTGCTCTACGTCGGCACCGACGACGGGTTGCTTCAGATCACCGAAGACGGCGGCAAAACTTGGAAGAAATCGAACGAGTTCCCCGGCGTGCCCGCCGGGACGTACGTCGCCAAACTGGTGGCGAGCCAGCACGACGCCGACACGGTGTTCGCCGCGTTCGACAATCACAAGAACGCCGACTTCAAACCGTATCTGTTGAAGTCCACCGATGCCGGGAAGAGCTGGAAGACCATCGCCGGCAACCTCCCCGAACGCGGGACGGTGTACTGCTTGGCCGAAGATCACACGAACCCGGACTTGCTGTTTTGCGGAACCGAGTTCGGGCTATTTGCCACGGTCGACGGCGGTAAAAAGTGGCACCGGATGAACAACGGACTGCCGACGATCCAGGTGAAAGACTTGGTGATTCAGAAACACAATAACGACCTCGTGGTCGGCACTTTCGGCCGGGGCATCTATGTACTGGATGATTATTCGGCACTGCGGTCGCTCACCGAAGCGGCCGTGCAAAAGCCGGCGCTGCTGATCGCCCCGGACGCCACCATGGCCTACGTGCCATCGTCGCAACTCGGCGGCGGCGGGAAGAGTTTCCAGGGGAGTTCGCACTACTTCGCCGAGAACCCGCCGGTCGGGGCCACCTTCACCGTGCATTTGAAGGACGGGCACAAAACGCTGAAGCAGATCCGTCTCGACGCGGTGCGCGATGCCGAGAAAGCCGGCAAACCGGTGCCGTATCCGACAATCCAGGAACTCCGGGCGGAGAGCGAGGAAGATCCGTTCCTCATTGAACTGGTGATCCGCGACTTCGACGGCAACACGTTGAACCGCGTCGGGGCACCCACCGGTTCGGGCGTCCACCGCGTCACCTGGAACTTGCACGAAGCGGGCAGTTCCCACTTCGTGACGCCGGGCCGGTATCGTGCCGCGCTGGTGCAAACCTCGAAGGGGAAAACATCCGACCTGACCGACCCCGTTGAATTCTCGGTCAAGGCCGACCCGCTCTCGGGGCTGAAAGCCGAAGATTTCGTCGCCTTGGGCCGCTTCAATAAAGAATTGCGAACGGCACAGAAGAGCCTCACCGCCGCGACGAGCACACTCGCGGAAGCCGGCACTCGGCTCGACCAAATGCGCAGCGCAGTGAAGCTCGCGGAACGAACCGACGACACACTCGAGGCGGACTTCAAGGCCATCGATACCGCGCTGAAGTCGCTCCGACGAGAACTGGAAGGGGATCGATTCCTGACCGACCGGTACGAAAACGCCCCGATGAGTATCTCGGAGCGACTCGGCTTCGCCGGCGGGACGCACAACGATGCGATCACCCTGCCGACGGGCACCGCGAAGACGGCGCTGCAAGATGGCAAGGCCGAACTCGCGGAGGCGTTGGTGAAAATCCGCACGCTACTGGAAAAGGAACTGCCCGCCCTCGATAAGAAACTGGACGCCATCGGCGCCCCGTGGACACCGGGCCGTTGGTCGTTTGAAAAGAAGTGATGATCCTGCCGAGCCGGACGCCGCGTCCGGCTCGGCTTTGAAATTGCACCCGACCCCCCACGAGATTCTTCCATGTCGCGTGTCAGCACCATCCGGCGGGAAACCGCCGAGACCCAGATCGAACTGACCCTCCAACTGGATGGCACCGGGCAAGCGACCGTCGCCACGGGGATCGGCTTCTTCGATCACATGCTGACCCATCTGGCCAAGCACGGACTCTTCGACCTCGGCGTGAAGTGCCAAGGTGATTTGCACATCGACGCCCACCACACCGTCGAAGACGTCGGTATCTGTTTCGGCAAAGCGATGCTGCAAGCGCTCGGCACCAAAGCGGGCGTGCGCCGCTACGGCGATGCCACCGTGCCGATGGACGAAGCGCTGGTGACGGCCGCCGTCGACCTGAGCGGTCGGCCGTATTTGGTCTGGAACGCCGAGTTTCCGACGGAACTCCTCGGCGAGTTCTCCAGCCAGTTGGCGGAAGAGTTCTGGCGGGCCGTTTCGAGCGCCGGACTGCTCACGTTGCACGTCGTGCTGCTGCACGGCCGCAACACCCACCACATCGTCGAGACGATCTTCAAAGCGTGTGCCCGGGCGTTGCGTGCCGCCGTGGAACTCGACCCGCGCGCCCTCGGTGTGCCGAGTACCAAAGGCGTGCTGTAGCATTTGTTTCCAATTCCGGGATGCGATTCCCAACGGCGCGGCTCTGTTAGGGAGTCGTTGTCTTCACGCGGTGCCCCATGCGGTCGGATTCCCTCGCTTACGCCCTGACGCTCTCCGTGGCCGACTCGTCGACCCCGGATGCGGAACTGCTGTTGCGCTTCGCCGACACCGGCGATGCCGCAGCGTTCGAACTGCTCGTCCGCCGGCACGCGGAGTTGGTTTGGCGGGTCTGCCGGAGCGAACTGCCGGGCGATCGGCACTCGGCCGAGGATGCCTTCCAAACCACGTTCCTGGTGTTGGCACGGAAGGCACGTTCGGTGCGTGGCGGCACGGTCGCGGGCTACCTGTTCCGGGTCGCGCGCAACGCGGCCCTCCGGGTGCGCAAGCGGATCGGGAACGTCTCTGCGGGTGCTGTCGAAGTCGGGGTGGAACCGGCCGAGCCATACGAATGCTCGATGGCCGTCATCGAGGAAGTGGAGCGGCTCCCGGACAAGTTCCGCTTGCCGGTGCTGCTCTGCTTCTTCGAGGATTGCACCCACGCCGAAGCGGCGAACCGGCTCGGCTGGGCGGTCGGCACGGTCGCCAGCCGGCTGGCCCGCGCCAAGGATCGCCTGCGGATTCGCCTGACCCACCGGGGTTTGGCGCTCCCCGCCGCGTTGGCCGGGATCGGCGTCCCCGCGTTGACCGTGCGGGCGGCCGTGACGATGGCGACGACCCCGTCGGCGGTGCCGACACTTCTGACCGAACTCTCACGCGAGGTCTTGATCGTCATGGCACAGGCAAAAGCAAAGTGGATCGGCGGCGGCGTTCTAGCGGCCCTGCTGCTGACCGGTGGCCTCGGGATGATGGTGCTCACGGCCGGCCCGGCACCGGATGAACCGAAGCCGTTGGTGAAGCCGGCACCGAAGCCCCCGGTGAAGGAAACGCCGGAAGCGGCTGAAATCAGGAAGCTGCAAGGGGTGTGGCAAGTCAAGAAATTCTTGAACAAACAAGGCGTCGTACCGGACGAGGAAATCAAGCAGATGCGCTTGGAGTTTATCGGCACAACTGTCATTGGTCCGTGGGAGGGCCAGACGGAGAAGAACCCGTTTACACTCGATGTCACGACATCGCCGAAAGAAATGACGACGACACTGAGCGCGGAAGTGACCGAGACCTGCATCTATGAATTGAAAGGCGACACGCTTCGCATTTGCTACTTGAGCGGTGGCCAACAGGTGCCGACGGAGTTCAAAGTGGCGAAGGGTGTCAACGGTGTGTTGGTCGAACTGGAGCGTGTGCCCAAGCCCGATGAGAAAGCGCCCGATCAAGAGAAGCTAAATGCGGCCGAACTGAAGAAGATCCAAGGGACGTGGAAGGTGACGCGATCCGAGAGCAAACGGGGGGTGGCACCGGCCAAGGAAATCGAGTCGAGGCGCTTGGAAATCGTCGACAAAACGTTCAGCTTCATCGATAAAAATGGCGACGACATTCAGAAAGAGACCACGACGATCGTTCTGGACTCGTCGAAAACACCCAAGGAAATCAGCTTCACCGCTGTGACTGGCCCCGAAGCGGCGATTGGCAAAACCATGGACGGCCTCTACGAGTGGAACGGGGACAAACTCCGGATTTGTATGGCCGAATTCGGTAAAGCGCGACCCCCCGCGACCGATTTGGTCAAATTCGGTACGGCCACATTGATCGAACTCGAACGTGTCCCTGAAGTTGGCATCCGGGAGTTGAAAGATCTGGCCGGCGGGTGGACTGTAACATCGGATGGGCCGGACGATTCCGGCACGGTGGACATCTACCGCGATGTCATGTGGATGACTCACGGCGACAAAACTGAGAAAGCCATCATCACCTTGGACGTGGAGAAGGGCTTCCTCGACATCACGGCGATCACCGGGCCGGATGCGGCGCGCGGCAAGCCGATGCTCGGACGGTTCACTTGGAAGGACGACAAGTTATCGATGTATTCGGGTGGCTTGGGTGCCGAGCGACCGGCGGAGGCCAAAGCCGGCAAGGGCGTGACGGTCGCCGTGATGGAGCGCGTCAAGAAGAAGTGAGCCGCTTTACCTTGCAGTGCACGCAAATTTCTGGATTTGGCGAGCCGATCCCCGTGAGGGGACGGGTGCAGTGAAGCGAAAACACCCGACCGCTTACGCGGTTCGGCTCGCCGGGATTTGTTTTACTTGGCGAGCCGACTGGCGTGAGCCGTCGGTGCGGTACTTCTCAATTCACGACCACATTAAATCATCCCGGTGTGCCCTTTTCGAACGAGCCTCGGTTCACCGAAAATCGCCGCAATGGGACGGCCCATTGCGGCGGCGAAAACAATCCCGGAACGATTGGTCGACCGGCGTATAAGCCGGGTCTTGTCCCGACGGAACCTTGCGGTTCCGCCGGCGACGATCATTTATCTAGCCCTGCCATTACTGGCAGGATCGAGCAGCCTACCCGAGAGTCGTAACGGACCGGGCCGGTCCTGCTCTCTGCTCGGCCTTGCTTCCGGTGGGGTTTGCCGAGCCAGCCTATCACTAGGCTGCTGGTGCGCTCTTACATTAAGGGCTTTCGCCCCGCACCGTTTCACCCTTACCGGGGAAGTGCGGAATTCGGAGTGCGGAGTTCGGAATCGAGGAAAGAGCTTCTTCAATTCCGCATTCCGCACTCCCCGTTCCGCACTTCCCCGGCGGTTTACTTTCTGTTGCACTGTCCCGCCCGTTGGCGGCGGCACCCGGGAGTGCCCACCGTTACCGGGGGTGGGGATTACCCACCACCGCGCCCTACGAAGCCCGGACTTTCCTCCCCCCGACTCGCGCCGGGCGGCGATCATCCCTCCGACCGACCAACCGAACTACCAACGTACGGGAAGCGCCGCGGGATCGAAAGGTTCACATCCGCACCCGCTGCATAAAACGATTGCATGAAACTGCTGCACACCGCCGACTGGCACCTCAACGACCGACTCGGCCGCATCGACCGCACCGACGACCTGCGCCGGGCCGTGGAACGGGTCGCGGCGATTTGTCACGACGAAGCCATCGACGTGCTGCTCGTGGCCGGGGATCTCTTCAGCGAACTGGCGCGGGCCGACGCGCTGCGGGAAACCATCCACCACTGGCAAGACGTCTTCGCGGAGTTCTTGGGCCGCGGTGGCACCGTGCTGACGCTCACGGGGAACCACGACAACGAGAACTTCTGCCAAACCCTCCGGCACGCCATGGGGCTGGCCGCGCCGGGCGGCGGGGGCAACGGCGACCTCGTGCCACCCGGTCGCCTCTATCTCGCGGCCGAACCGACGTACCTACGGCTGCGTGATCCGAGCGACGAGTTCGAAGTGCAGTTCATCTTGATGCCCTACCCGACGCCGACGCGGTATCTCGTGGGGGCGAGCGGGCAAAAGTACACCGACCCCGACGAGAAGAATCGGTTACTCGTGCAGGCTTTCGAGGAGACGATTCAGACGCTGCGGAAGCACCCGAACTACCGCGCCGGTGTCCCGAGTGTGCTGGCGGCGCACGCCAACGTCTTCGGGGCCGTTGTCGGCGAATCGCTCTTCCGCATCACTCCGCAAGAAGACGTGGTGGTGAACGGCCAAGCGTTCGCCGATCAGTTCGAGTATGTCGCCCTCGGGCATATCCACAAGCCGCAGTTCTTGGGGCACGAGCACATCCGCTATTCGGGCAGTATCGAGAAGATGGATTTGGGCGAAGCGACCGACCACAAATCGGTCTGCGTTTTCGAACTCGGGGCGAGTGGCCGCGTCGGGGAAATCCGCGTGCTGCCGCTGCCGAGCACGCCGATTTACGAAGTGACCATCCTCGATCCGGAGGTCGACCTGCCGCGGTTGAAGGCCGAAGCCGAGGGGGCCGAGAACGACCTGGTGAACCTGCACATCCGCTACACGGCGGGCAAGGACAGCCTCGAAGAGACCCTCAAACAACTCGCGGAGATCTACCCGCGCTGGTACGCCCGCGATTGGAAAGAGCAGAGTCAGCTCGGGCCATCGCTCGCCCCCGCCGAAGCCGACCGCAGCAAATCGTTCGGTGATACGGTGCGCGATTACCTCGGTGGCGAACTACAGAACCACAGCGACGAGGAACGTACCGCGTTGCTCACCTTAGCGGAAGAATTGCTGGCGGAGGCGGAGGGCGGCTGACTCACTTCTTGGGGAGTTCCAACAGCTTCAGCGACTCTTCGACGCGGGCCACCAGCTTGGCATCCGTTGTCCGCAAGGTCCCCACGAACTTCCGGCAATCGGCATCGGTGCAGGTCAACGCGTAACGGATAATGCCGTTGCGGATGATCGGAGCGGTGTGCGTCGGCTTACCATACTGCGTCAGCACTTCGGCCGTGAGATCCCACCAGCCCCAGCGGCGGAGATCGTCGAGGGCTACATCGGCGAAGTCGGGATTCGAAAGTAATTCGCGGTAACAGCCCAGCACTTCGGTCTTCGATTCCACCGGACGATTGGCCTGAAAATAGCGGATGGCATTGATGGCCGAAAGACGCTGCTCGAATGGGCGTTGGCCATCGTGGACGATCTCAGCTAAGCACTTCCAACCGGCCTTGGCATCGAGCAGAACATAGCCCGCGAGGAAGCCACCCAAGTTGGCGGCGACGCGGTCCGAAAGCGCACCGCTCAGCGACTTCGCCAACAGCGGTGCCGATTCGCGGTCGTCGCATAGCCCGAGGAGCATGGCGTAGACCCCGAGCCGTTCCACGGGCGTTTTCGGGTCTGTTAAAAACTGGCGGAGCACGGCCGGTTTCCATCTCGCCTTGGACGACAAAATCTCGGCATCGGTTGCCTTGGCGAACTCCGTGAACGCATCCGCAGCGATAGTGGAATCGGTCGAGTCGAGGTGCAGGAAGAAGAATCCGAGCCGTGCGGCCACGGGTTGATCTTTCAACTTCACGACGTTGCGGATGTACGCCGCAATCGCCGCAGAGCCGGGTACGCTGGCCACGATGTCCGGCTTGCCATCGACGGTGCCGAAGAGGAACAACTGCGAATCGGCCGGGCCACCGGGCGTCGGGATGTAGCGCGGCAGCACAATCATCTTGGTGGTTTTGAATTCCGGGCCGCTTTTCACAATGTCGTCGAAATGGAACTCGGTGGTTCCCGTGCGGATGTCCTCGCCGAGCTTCGCGTTCTTGAGCCTCCCGAGCACGATCGCATCGGCCTTGAGAGCCTGCTCGCGCAGGGTGCCTCGGTCGATCAGCCCGCCGGAACAAAACGAGCAAGCCTGCAAATGGTTTGAGATTGTGAACGCAAGGCACAGCGCGGAAATGAACTTGAACATGGGCATCCTGCCTTGGGGAACAATTCGAGAATTCACTTCTTCGCAGGCGGCTTCGGTCGCTCGTCCGCGAGCATCTCTTCGACGAACTTCACCCGCTCCGCGTCTTCCTTGCGGGCATTCGCCACGTAAGCCGCCGCGGCCACGTTCTTCCCGTCCTCGGCTGCACCCAGGGCAAACCGGAGGACGGCCCGCTTGACGATCTGCTTGTTATGGCTCGGTTTGGCCGCTTCTTGCAAGACGAACCCGGTTTGATCCCAGGCGCCCCACTTGCGCAAGTCTTCGATGGGCAAGTCGGCAATCTCTTCTTGACCCACGAGCATCTTCATGGCATCGAGGAGATCTTCCTGTTTCACCACATCCTTCCGTTCGTCCCAAAAGAACCGCAGAACTTTCAGCGCCGCGTACCGGGTGGAAAAGTCTTTCTTCGGATCACTCAAGATCGTTTTGAGGTAGTCCCAACCCTCTTTCGGCTTCAACAAAATGTAGCAAGCGAACAGTCCATCCAACCCACTGCTGAAAGCGTTCTTGGGGTCGTCGAGGAGTGCCTGAATCGCACCGGCATCGTCGGCTTTGCCGCAGTGGCCGAACATCAACCCGTACAGGCCGAAACGCGACGCCGAGGTGTTCGGGTCTTTGAGCCACTTCAACAACTTCTCGGGCGGGAGTGTCTCGGCGAGCTTGCGAACATCCTTGTATTCGGAGTTCCCGAACTCCGTGAAGGCGTCGGTGTTGATGACCAACTCGGCGTGGTCGAGGTATTTGAAGAAGAATTTCAGGCGGCCGGTCGCGTCTTGGTCGCGGGCCACGATGGCCTGTTGGAGGTATTCCGGAAGGTCACTTTTGCCTTTGATCTGCTCACCCCGGTACGGGTCGAGCGTGGCCCGGTTGGAATCGGCCATCACCGTGCTCGACGCGATGGCGGCGATGCCGACATCGCCACTCGGGCTGTACAAGCTGCAAAAGACGAGGAACTTTTCCCCGTCGCCGGCTTTGGCATCGAGTGGCACGTAGCGCGGCAGCACGATCGTCTTCTTCCCCTTCAAGTACGCGTGCGGCTTCACGACCGTGACGATTTCAAGATCGGTCGAACCCTTCGTGAAATCGTCCGGATCACGCTTCGCGTTCTTCAGCGTCCCCAACACGATGAAGTCGGCTTGGCCGACTTCACTCGAGAGCGTCTGGCCCTGAGTGGAGCAAAACGGGCAAGCTTGAACGGGTGGTAGGCCGACGAGAACGAGTCCCAAAAGGGCGAACCCGAGCGAACGCAGGAACATCGGTGAACCCTCTTCGTGACGCCGAAGGTGAATGATCCGGGGTGGGTGATCCTAGCAGGAACATTATACGGGCCGCAACGCTTTCACTTCCGCCAAACGGGCCACCGTGAGAGAGTACGCCGCTTCCGTTTCCGCTGACACTCCCGGTTGCAAAATGGCCAAATAGGCTTCACTGCGGCGGATGGTCTTCACGCGGGCACCCGAATCCAGCGCTTCACTGTCGGTGAGGTTGTCGTAAATGTCGGCGAGTTTGCAGGCGTAGACGGGCCACGGTGCCGCCGAGAGGGCCGCGTGGTAGTTCGCTTCGCGCTCGCGTTCCGGCAACCGCATCTCCTTGGTCAGGGCCGAGACCCAATCGGCCACATCGGTGCCAAATTCGTCGGCGATGTCGTCGTAATCGGTGGCGGTATCTTCGATGGTGTCGTGCAGAAGTGCGGCCGCGAGCACATGGGGATCGTGGATGCCGAAGAGGTGCCGGACGATCATGCAAACCCGGAATGCGTGCGAAACGTACGGCGTGGTTCCGTCTTTACGAAGTTGATGGCGATGCGCCCGTGCCGCGAACGCGACTGCGGCAAACATCACTCGGTTGGGATCATTCATGGAAGGACTCTCTCGGGCGTACTATTCTGCTCACGGGTCAGGTTAACCCGATGCGCAAGCATCGGCGGTGCGGAACGACGGGTCGACTGCAACAGGAAATTCCCGAATGGGGTCGAAGGTCAGCGGTGGTTTCCGTTGCTTGCGCATCGGGTTAACCCTGAGTATCATCGGTTACCTCGCCACAGAAGCTCAGATTGACCCGTGATCCCGGGTCTCATCCGCGTTCCTCTGGGTTTTTGCAAAGACTCCAAGAATCGTTGTCACACCCCTTCCTGGAATCAGGCGAGGAGACTGCGGATCGTGCCGACGAGCAGCACATCGGCGGCGAGAACCAACAGGGAACAACGCACCACGCTGTCGGTCGCAGCATGACCGACCCCTTCCGAACCACCGTCGGCCCGCAGGCCGACCCAACAGCCCATCGCGCCGATCAACGCCCCGAAGATCACCGGCTTGAATGCTGCCAACAGCACTTCCCACAACCGGTTGGATAGCTCGGCTTCGACCGCCCCGCTGTACTTCAACCAGTTTCCATGGCCCGCGACCGCTTCGCTGACGAAGCTGCTTCCGATGGCCAGCATTGAGACCAACACGTGCAACAGCGGCACCGCCAAAATGCAGGCGAGGATCCGTGGGCCGACCAAGACCCGTCGTGGCGACTGACCGAGCAATTCGAGCGCATCGATCTGTTCCCCGAGTTTCATCGCGGATAGTTCCGCACCTAAACTGGCCCCCGTACGTGCCGCCACGATCAACCCGGCCCCCACCGGCGCGAGTTCGAGCAACACAGCCGCTGTGAGGACGGTCGGTAGCAAATCGTTCGCACCGGGGAATTGTTCCAGCACCGCCCGCGTCTGCAACCAGATGACCGCACCGAGTGCCAAGCCCAACACGATGGCCATCGGGATGCCACCGATGAAGACGGAATAAAACGGCCGCAGCCAACGGGCGGGGTGCGGAACCGAGGCGACTGCGGCACGTAGCCCGAGGGTGGCAAAGTGAGTGAATTCACCGATGCTGCGGAAGAGATCGAACGCGGCCACGCCTTACCCCTTGATGGCCGACCACGTCCAGTGACGGTCGCTCGATTGGATTACCGTCTCCGGTGCGAAGCTGAGTCTGCCGATGATCGACTGCACTTCGGCAACGGTCAGCGCGGCATGGAGTGAGTCTGCGAATAACTGTCGTTGATGGGGGTTGGCGTCGCCGGCGTAGGTCGTCACCAGTTGCTGGAGTTCCGTTTCGGTATCGGGCCGCAGAAGATCGCGGACGAACAAGC
This sequence comes from Fimbriiglobus sp., assembly GCA_025351325.1. GTDB lineage: Bacteria > Planctomycetota > Planctomycetia > Gemmatales > Gemmataceae > JALHQU01. The sequence goes on along the minus strand of JANXWE010000275.1, from coordinate 11,984 downwards.
GACCGCCGGTCGTGCAGACCCGCACCATCTCCGCGAAGCACTCGGCCGGTTCGGGTATGTGGTGGATGATGCTATTCGACACCAAGGCGGAGTAGTGACCATCGGGGTATTTCATGGTTCGACCGTTGGCCTTCTCCACGCGAATACGCTGCGCGAAGCCGGCCCGTTCCACGTTCCGCCGGGCGAGGTTCAGCATTTCGTCGGCGAGATCAATGGCGACAATTTGGATCGTCGTCGATTGCTTGCAAAGTTCAATGGGGATTTGTGCGGTTCCGGTTCCGACATCGAGTGTCAACCCGGTGTCATTCGACCGGAGCGCAAGAAAATCGGCCGCGAATCGGTGGTTCACGGCCGAGTGATCCATGCTGTCGTAATCAGTCGCGTCGTCCGGGGTGTCCATCACTTCGGGTTCGAGGACTCGTGGCAACATCGTCGGTTTCCTAACAGCTTTGCAATTCGCACAACGCTTCGGATTGTTCGACCGGTTCTTCGTTGCGCGCGTCCCGCTCTTGTCGACACGCTTCCAATAGACGCGACCGCAGGTGCCAGTCACTCGCCCCGACTCGATCCCATTCGAGGATCACATGCGAGGTCGCTGGGTTCAATCCGGCAACTCGCGTCAGCCACAACACGCCGGCTTCTTCATTATGCAACTTCGTAACCGGATGGTGCCAAGCAATGTGGGTCGCGAGGCAACCCATGGCACAAGCTTTCGTAAAAGCACCGTGGATGAGCAAGGGACTACCGGATCCGATGAGGTCGATCAGACGATTCAACCCTGTGTCGGTGACATGGGGCAACCATTGTGTTTCAAATTCAAGCAAACTTTTGGCAGACAGCATCACGAAACCCTCCCGATTCGGAAAGTCGACGCAAATGCAATTCCGTGGCACGGATCGCATTTTACAGAACGTAAGGCACAGACAGCACTTGGGCCGATGTGCGTGTTGGGTATTCAGGCCGCCCGAAGAAATCGACTCACTACGGAAGAGTGCTTTACTGGGAACGGCTCATTCAGTGCTCGATCATCATAGAGCCGGTCATGGGTCACTGTCAAGGGGTTGACAGCGGCGATTGGAGGGCAACCCAAGTTGACCCGCGCGGCCGCCGCCGGAACGCCGTTGTGCGCACCGGAGTTAGGCGCCGACATCCCTCCGGAAACAATTTCCAACGAAATCTGTGGGCGCTGTTCGGTTGGTGTGCCGACGTGCCTTTGCGAATTGATCAAGCCAAATTGCTAGCGTTTTTATGAGCGTCAGAATTGAGGCAGAGCATTAAATTAAATCAGTCTTATTGTACTAAGACTGATTTATTTTAATTCATGTCATACCAGAGTCAGTTGGAATCATTCATCGCCGGCACGTTCCGGGCGGAGCGAGCGCACCCACGCGCCGGCCTTCCACATCTCGCTTTCCGAGATCGCTTTCAGCTCCTTTTCGAGCTGCTCGCGGTAGTCCGGCCGGCTGTTCGCTTCCAGCACCCGGCGGGTCTCCTCGCCCGTTTCCACCGAGTGGTACAGGTTCTCGAAAACCGGCTTCGATGCGTCGCGGAACTTGGCGAACCAGTCGAGCGCGCCGCGCTGGGCGGTCGTGCTGCAGTTGGCGTACATCCAATCCATGCCCTTCTCCGCGATGAGCGGGTAGAGGCTCTGCGTCGCTTCTTCGACCGTTTCGTTGAACGCTTCACTCGGGCTGTGGCCATGTTCCCGCAGCACTTCGTACTGGGCCAACCACAACCCGTAGATCGCGCCCATGAGCACGCCGCGCTCGCCGGTGAGGTCGCTGAAGACTTCCTTTTGGAAAGTCGTCTCGAACAAGTAACCCGAGCCGATGGCGACGCCGAGGGCCAGACAGCGCTCGCGGGCATTGCCGGTCGCGTCTTGGTGGATGGCGAAACTGCTGTTGATGCCGCGGCCTTCGAGGAAGAGCCGGCGCACCGTGGTGCCCGAACCTTTCGGGGCACAGAGGATCACGTCGATATCCGTCGGCGGCACCACGTTGGTTTGGTCTTTGTAAACGATGCTGAAGCCGTGGCTGAAGTAGAGTGCTTTGCCAGCGGTCAGGTGCGGCTTGATCTTCGGCCACATTTCCTTCTGCCCGGCGTCGGACAGGAGGTACTGGATCACGGTGCCCTTGGCGGCGGCCGTCTCGGGATCGAAGAGAGTCTCGCCGGGGACCCAGCCATCTTCGAGGCAGAGGTCGTAGGCTTTGCCGCCCTGACGTTGGCCGACGATCACGGTCACGCCGTTGTCACGCATGTTCAACGACTGGCCACGGCCCTGCACACCGTAGCCGATCACGGCGACGATTTCGTCCTTCAAGATTTCTTTGACCTTCGCAGGTGGGTAGTCGCCGCGCTCGACGGCGGTGTCGTGGTTGTTCCCTAGGTGCAGTTCTTTCATCGGACGGTTCCTCGGTATGTGTTCAGGCACCATCAGGATACCGCGAAAGTATCTTGTCGTCAAGAATCTTGACAGCAAGATACTTTCGCATTAGGTTACCGGAATGAAACAGACTCCCGATGCCGTCGATGGCTTGCTCGCGGCCTGGAGCGCGGCCCGCCCAGATCTCGATCCCAGTCCACTGGGTTTGGTGGGCCGTGTGATCGTGCTCGCCAAGCACCTCGAACGCTCGGTGGAGTCCGCACTCGAACAACACGGACTGGCGCTGGGGCAGTTCGACATTCTGGCCACATTGCGACGGCAAGGCACACGTGGAGCGCTGGCTCCATCGCAGTTGCTTCAAAGTGTGATGCTCTCGTCGGGCGGCATGACCAACCGTCTCGACAAGCTCGAAGCAGCAGGTTGGGTCGTCCGTCGGCAAGACCAGTCGGATCGGCGTGGGGTGGTCGTCGAACTGACCGCGAAGGGTTGCAAGTTGATCGACGCGGCTACGGCCACACGCTTCGACGAAGCGGCCGCATCGCTACCGAAATTGCCGATGAAGGAGCAAGACGCGCTGGCAGATTTGCTGCGGCAATGGTTGAACCAATTCGCGGGCTAACCCATCACGACTCCACAATGTCATCGTCCGGCAGGTGGCCACCAACTCGGTTGCCACCATCGCTGGCGTTGAGTTTGTGCTGGCGGTAGACCGCCAAATCCCGACGAAGCTTCTGCTCGTGCTCTTCTTTGATGTGGGCGAATTGCCCCAGGGCATAGCGGCGGGTGGCCCAGGCATCTCGGAATGCCAGCGTGAGGATGACAAACACCAGTACCATCACAACGGCCCAGTAGACCGCCCACAAGCGGACGAACATCTTTTGGTCGTCGGTCATCTTCGGTTTTTCCAGCGGCGTATCGGCATCGGGGTTGTGTTCGCCCAAGTTGTCGGCTTGGCGTTCCAGTCCCGTCAAGTATGCCCCACCGATCATCAGTCCGATGGTGGTGATCAACACACCGTTGATGAGCCGGCGACGGTACCGCTGACCGTAGTATGCCGCTTCATCGCTGGGCACCACCGAACGTTCCTTCAGCCGTCGACGCCCGCGAATTTGAAACCACGACGTCGTGAGGCCAAAGAGCAGCAGCCCGGCCGAGAGAAGTAACGCAGTGGTAGCCGGGGTGAGCACGCCGATCTCCGTGGGGATTCGTTATTTCTTTTTGAGCCAAGCCAAGATCACGCCACCGACTTCGGCGATCTGCGCACCCGAACACTTGGCGGGCGTATCCGAGAGTTTGTGCCAATCGTCGTAGTCGAAATCGACGATGTCGATGGCGGCGATGCCCGCATGCTGGAGGGCAATGTGGTCGTCGTTCACATGGGTGGCCCGGTCGAAGCCGCGCACAAATTTGAAGGACTTGGCTTTGTTCGCTTCGGCCGTCTTCCAGATTTCCGTGACCAACTCTCGGGCATTCTCCCAGGAATGGCACTCGATGTTCAATTTGGCGTTCGGGTGGGCGAAGAGGTCGAAGAGAATCGCAGCGGAGTATTTGAACTCGATTTTCCGAGCTTTGAGCTTTGCGGTGTAGTCGTTGGCGAAGTGTTCCGAACCGAGAAAGTACTTGTCTTCCGTGCGTTCCGGCCCGCTGAACACGTATTCTTCGCCGTCGAAAATCACGAGGTCGACGCCCACGGTGGTGACAGTCTCGCGCAATTGGTGGGCGAGTTCCATCAAGAGGGCGACACCCGAAGTGCCGTCGTTGGCGCTCACAAACGGCTTCGTCCAGTTCTTTTGATTTGGTTCCTGGTCGGCGTACGGCCTCGTGTCGTAGTGGGCACAGAGAATGATGCGGTCCTTGCGTTCCGGATTCCACGAAGCGATCAAATTGACGAGGGCGACGTCCGCCGATTGGCTCGGTTGCCGCGCGGAAAATTCTTGACGGGCGACTGTGCCGCCGAGAGCTTCGAAGTGCTTGGTGAGCAACTCTTGCTGCTTCTTCATCCCTTCGGAGCCGCTGATGCGGGGGCCGATGTCGCAGAGTTGCTTGAGGTACTTCATGGCCCGGTCGCCATCGACGCTGTTCCGCTCAATTTTCGTCTCTCCCGGTTTCGGCACGCGATTCTCCGCAAACCCCACCTTGGGTGGCGCCGGTGTTTTATCCTGCGCCGACGACTCCGGCTGGCAACCACAGATCACGGCGCCCCAACCGATCACACACAGCCCTAGTAAAGTTTTACCCATCATCATTCCTCCGTGCAGATCATTGAGTTTTGATCTTAACCGATTTGCCCCTGTCGTCGTTAGGTCAGTCGGTTCAGTTTGGCGAATGAATTTTTCTGATTTCAGTCCGAATTTGGCAATTGGCAGTCCCACCGGGTAACCGCGTGCTAAGAAATCGTGTTCTATCCGACGCCATTGTTGGGATCTCCTTCAATTTGCGCTCCGGGCAGAATCCTCTTTTCCCATTTGGGTTCCAGTTTCTCTCCAGCCATGGCTGCACCAACTTCCACCGAAGAACTGCTCGATTTCATCCGCAAAAGCGGCGTCGTTCCGTCCGACAAACTGGAACGATTCGTGTCCGAGCAAATCGATCTCCAATCCGCCCCGAACAAGACCGTGAATCTATTTGTTCAGAAAAAACTCCTCACGAGTTTTCAGGCCAAGTTGCTGATCGCCGGCCGCTTCCGTGGCTTCCGCATCGGCCAGTATTTGATGCAAGATCAGTTGGGTAAAGGGGGCATGGGTGCGGTCTATTTGGGCGTCCATGAAACGCTGCGTCGTCAGGCCGCGATCAAAGTGCTACCGAAGGATGGTAACAAACTGGCCGTCGAACGCTTTCTGCGTGAAGCGCGCGCTGCGGCGGCGCTCGATCACCCGAATATCGTCCGGATGCACGATGTCGGTTGCGAAGGAACCCTGCATTACCTCGTGATGGAATACGTCGAAGGGCAGACGCTCGAGCGGTTGGTGAACGCGGGCGGGCCACTGTCCACCCAACTGGCTTTGGAGTGCGTCGCCCAAGTTGCCTCTGGGCTTCAGCATGCCTACGAAAAAGGGTTCATCCACCGCGACATCAAGCCGAGCAACCTCATCCTCAGCAAAGATGGGACGGTGAAAATCCTCGACATGGGGCTGGCCCGCTCGTTCGCCGCAGACGATCAACTCACGGCCCTGCTCGATCAAGGCGCCGTCGTGGGGACGGCGGACTACATTTCGCCGGAACAGGCGATGAATGATCCCAAGGTGGATATCCGCACCGACATTTACAGTTTGGGTGCCACGTTTTTCTCGATCCTCACCGGGCGACCCCCTTTCGATGGCCCCACGGCGAGCAAGTTGCTCCAGCACCAGATGAAAGAAGCTCCGTCGCTGACGCTGTCCGACAAGACGATCCCGAAAGCGCTGGCCCAGGTCGTCACCAAGATGATGGCGAAGAAGCCGGCCGACCGCTATCAAACTCCGGCCGACGTGATCGCGGCACTGGAGCCGTGGCTGATCGACACGCCCTCGCTGCTGGCGGGAATGTCGAAGACACTCGCGGGCAGCACCGGCCAACTGCGCAAGCGGGACTCTGGGAGATTACGCAGCTCCGCCAAGGCGACGCCGAAATGGCTCTGGCCCTTGGTTGGTGGCATCGCAGCCGTGGTCGTGTTGGGGATCGGGCTGGCCGTTGGATTCGGCGGGGGTTCGGACAACAACAGAGCACTCGGATCGACAGTCCCGACACCGCCAAGCGCGCCATCCAAAATCGATCCTCCTTCGACCCGCACCCCGGTCTACGTCCCACCGAGTGACAAAACGTCCACGGCGCAACCGGCTCGTCCAGATCCCAATGCCAAAGTCATCTTCGCATTCGACGTGGGAACCGTCGAAGCCTTCAGCGCCGTCATCAGCAACAGGAATACGACCGAGGGGAGACTCGCCGTATTCCCGTTTCAGCCGGACGGACTCAGGCCGGATTCGTACAAGGAGGGGTCGCGCGGGGGGTTCTGTCGCCTGGAGCACAACGGCCGACCCGGGCTCGCGATGACCAATTTGAATGCGGATCGCGAACTCGATTCGGCGGAGGTGTTTTTCCAACTCGAGAAGGAACTCGGCTACAACCTGAAGCCCGGCGGGAAATACTCCGTGGAGGTCGACTACTCCACGACTGGGATAGGGAGCGGGCGACTCGTCGTTCAATCATTCGATTTCAAAAACCTCCATACACAATTGCTGCCTGGAACCTCAGGCGAATGGAAGTCGGCCGAACTCCACTTCCGACGCGATCCGAGTATCCCCGTCCGGATCGTGGCTTATGCTCATGGAACGAGTCAGGAAAACGCTCTGGTGATCGGGGGACTGCGCGTCCGCGATCACAACGCGGATACGGTCGCAGTCGTGAAACCCTCGAAATTGGGCCAACCGCTCGGCAAGCTCTCGTGGGAGGGTACCAGAGCCTACACGGTCAACGTGAAGGTTTCAGAGAGTCCCGATCGTCCTGGCCAGCATTTTCCCAATACCGTCAGTAGCAAAGGCGATGGAAAATTACCGGAAGATTGGCTTCTATTGCCCTGGGATTTCAAAACGGTCGCACAAGTGGTGATTGATCGGTCTCAAGGAGAATGGGCCCTCGGTCTTCGCAACTTAGAAGGGCCACCCAGCGCGATGCTGCTCACCCCGAGATTCGCCTGCAAAACGGATTATTGCCGAGTGCAGTGCGAGGTGCTGTTCAACGGGAGGAAGTCTGGCGGAAAAATCCGCCTCTGTCCTGACGGGTTGAAGGCGGAAGACGCCGTCGTCATCGAGCCGCAAGAGGGCTGGCAAACCATTGATGCCGTGATCGATTACCGCTCGAAAGGGGCGGCCAAACTCGAATTCCACATCTGGGACGATCCGGATCAGATCCTCTGGATTCGCAAATACGAAGTCTTCGAAGCCGATGCCAAAGACTTCGTCAAGAAGTGACCTGTCGGGCGGCCCGCGCGCCTTTCCTCCGCGATCCATCTTCCCCGTTTGTCTCCACCGCAATAGCTTAAACGATATCGCTCTGGAACCGGCTGAAGCCGGCCCGAATTCGCTCGCCGATCCTTTCGGCACACACGATCATTGTTTCTTCTATGGCCGCACCCGCATCCAGTTCGGAATTGTTCGAATTCATCCGCAAAAGCGGTGTCATCTCGAAAGATCGGCTGGAGCGATTCGTCGCGGATCACCCCGCTCTGTCCACCGACCCCATTCAGGTCGCGAATCGACTGGTGCAGTCGCAGCTCCTCACGGCGTTCCAAGCGAAATTGTTGCTCGTCGGCCGCTACCGGGGTTTCCGCCTCGGTGCGTACCTCCTTCAAGATCAACTCGGGCAGGGGGGAATGGGGGCCGTCTACTTGGCCGTGCACGACACCCTGCGCCGGAAGGCCGCCATCAAGGTGCTCCCGCCCGGTGGCGACAAACTCTCCGTCGAACTCTTCCTGCGCGAAGCCCGCGCCGCCGCCGCGCTCGATCACCCGAATATCGTCCGGACCCACGATGTCGGCCGCGATGGCGAAGTCCATTTTCTCGTGATGGAATACGTCGAAGGTCAGACGCTCGACCGCTTGGTGACGACGGGCGGGCCACTCTCCACCCAACGGGCGGTGGAATTCATCGCCCAAGCGGCGACGGGGCTCCAGCACGCCTACGAAAAAGGGTTCATCCACCGCGACATCAAGCCGAGCAACCTGATCCTCAGCAAAGATGGGACGGTGAAAATCCTCGACATGGGGCTGGCCCGCTCGTTCGCCGCAGACGATCAATTGACGGCCCTGCTCGATCACGATGCGGTCGTCGGGACGGCGGACTACATTTCGCCGGAACAGGCGGTGAACGATCCCAAGGTGGATATCCGCACCGACATCTACAGTTTGGGGGCGACGTTCTTTTCGATCCTCACCGGGCGACCCCCCTTCGATGGCCCCACGGCGAGCAAGTTGCTCCAGCACCAAATGAAAGAGGCGCCGTCCCTGACCAAGCTGGATCGGACGATCCCGAAAGTCTTGGCCCAGGTCGTCGCCAAGATGATGGCGAAGAAGCCGGGCGACCGCTATCAAACCCCGGCCGACGTCATCACGGCGCTCCAGCCCTGGCTGATCGAAACACCCTCTTTGATGGCAGGACTGTCGCAGACCCGCGCGGCGAGCACGGGTCAACTCAGCTCGCGCAACTTGGTTCTGGGTCAAGACCGCATCCCCGTCCGCAAAAAGCCGAACTGGATCTGGGCAGTGGTCGGTGGTTTCGTCGCCTTGATGTTACTCGGAGTCGGGGTTGCTCTGGCCGTGGCACTGAGCAGCGGTTCGAATCAAAATCGTGCGGGTACGAACCCGGAAATCACCCGGCCCACATCCCCTGCGCCGACCCCACCAAATCCGGATACCAAAGCCTTGTTTGCGTTTGAAGCGGGGACGATACAGCCCTTCCGGGCGGTGCTCGACATGGGGACCCCCGTGGAAGGCAAACTCGCGATTTTTCCCGCCGGGATCGGGCCATTTTCTTACAGGGAAGGCTCGCGCGGGGGATTCCGCCGCGAGGACTACCGAGGGCGGCCGGCACTGGCGATCACCAACCTCCACGAGAATCGGGAGTTGAGATCGGCGCAGCTCGGGGTGCAACTCGAAACGGAACTCGGAGTCACCCTCAAACCGGGCGGGAAGTATGTTGTGGTCGTCGAATACGCCACAGTCGGCAATGGCAGCGGGGGCGTGAGCGTGCAATCGTTGGACTACAAGAACTTGGCGACCGAACTCCTCCCCGACACGGCGGGCGACTGGAAGACCGTGGTGTTGCCGTTCCAAAGGGATGCGAAGACCCCGGTTCGGATCGTGATCGATTCCTTCGCCGAAGGAAACGAAAGCGCGTTTTACTTCGGAGCATTTCGGGTGAAGCTCGACGAGGCCGGAACCACGGGCGTCCCGAACCCGGAGACTTCGTTGAGTAAACTCTCGTGGCAAGGTGCGAAGCCAGTCATGCTTCATAAGCGATTGATGGACGACCCCAAGCAACCGGGCAAGAAAATCAACAAGCTCATCGACAGCACGGGTGCTGGCGCACTGCCGGCCGGTTGGGATGTTTGGACGTACGAACCCGAGACGTTGGGCGAAGCCGTGGTCAATCAATCTCAGGGGAGCTGGGCCATCGGCGTTCGCAACGCGGAAGGGCCACCTTCAGCCATGCTCTTCGCCCCGAGTTTCACCAGCAGCACTGGCTACTGCCGGCTGCGTTGTGAGGTGCTTTACACCGGGAAGAAATTCGGCGCCAACATTCGCATCTTGCCAGAAGGCAAAAAAGCGGAAAACGCGAAAGGGATCGAACCCAATGCCGTTTGGCAAACCATCGATGTCGTTCTCGATTGCCGCTCGAAGGGGCCTGTCAAATTCGAGTTTCACAACTCGGCCGAGTCGGATCAGACCCTCTGGATTCGCAGTTACGAAGTTCTCAAAGCGACCCAAGAAGACCATTCTCAAAAGTGAGCAGACCGCCCATCCTGTGCCACCGTGGTGGACGTCTGCGTCGTTTCAGTCCGAAAACGGCGGACTTTTGCGTTCGCGCAACCCACTTGTTAGAAGCCCGATTGCCGCAACGTGTTGATGGGTCTGCCCTTTCAGCCGGATTTCGGGCGCCCATTCAAAGTTGTAAACAGTGGGTTTACAAGTCTATATTCCCGACACGTTATTATCGGCATATTGCTTAAAAACCTAAAGTCCCGTTGTGAACTTTGCCAAAACTGAGAAATTATTAGTGCGGGGGTAATTTTCCTCTCGCGCCCATATCGTCCGCTGGAGTCATCAGCCCATGACGCTCCGATTCTTCTCCGTCTCACGCGCGTTCGCCGCACTCGCGGCTTTGCTGGTGAGTTCGACCGCAGCCACGGCCGACGTGATTCTCGACGACTTCACGAACCCGACTCCGGGTGCCCAATTCGTGATCGCGTCCCTGAATGCCAACCCGTACACGATCACGACGAACCTCGCCGGCGGCACCGTCCGCACGGCGACGTTCACCGTGACCAGCCCGACCCCGGCGGGGCCTTTCTCACTCCTCGGCGTCGTCGGTGGCGGCACCGTCGACATGTTCCTCGACTCCAGCAGCAGTGGGAATGCGGTCATCAGCCATGCATTCGGCGCCCCACTCGATTTCAGCGGGATCGGCGGCTCGACCGGGGCCGTTCGCCTCAGCACGCAGTCGTCCGCCAGCGTCGGGAATCCGAACGTCGCGTACTCCCTCAGCGTTCTGACCGCCACCGGCACGCTCTCGACCACGGGCAGCTTCGCCAACTCAGCCGGGTTCATCGACCAAGATGTCGCCTTCACCAGCTTGACCGGCACGGGCGATCTCTCGCAAGTGACCGGGATCAGCCTGACGGTCAACGGCCAAACCGCCGACGACTTCCGTCTGGATCAAATTGCTCTGACCACGCCACCCGTCCAGCAGGTTCCGGCACCGCCGGCCGTGCTCCTCGCCTTGGCCGCTCTGCCCGTGTTCGGCCTCCGCCGCTACTTCGGCCGCAAAGCCTGAGTCGTCCGGATGTCACGGAGAAACCCGAGCCAACTGGCTCGGGTTTCTCCGTAGCCACACCCACTTCACTTCAACTTCACGCAGATCAGCTCTTTCTCGTTCCGCAGGTACAACCGACCGCCGGCCAGTGCCGGTGCGGCTCGCACTACCCCCGTCAACATGGCCGCTCGCCCGCGTTCGACGTATTTCTTCTCCGAGGCATCGAACCGCACCACTTCGCCATCCTCGTTGACGGCGAGAATGCCACCATCCACCGCGATCAGACTGGCGATTCCGAACTTCTCTTGCGTCCACTGCACGGCGCCCGTCTTCCATTCGATGCAGCGCAACCGGGCACCCTTGCCTTCCTGCCGACCGTCGATGCCGTAGAGGGAGTCACCGACGCGCACCGGCGTGTTGTAATGGGCCGAGATCGCTTTGTCGGACGCCCAGATTTCTTCGACCTCGGCACCCTTGGGTTTCAGCAGAACCGCGCCGGTTCCATACGACGTGGTCAGGAAGATCTCCTCACCGCGAATCAACGGGGTTGCCGCGTTGACTGAGGCGTCGATGCGGGGCCGCCACGGGTGGCTCAAGGCCACTTTGCCGTCCACGGGGTCGACCACGAGCAAGCCGGCGCGGGTGAAAAAGACGGCGTGCGGCTTGCCGTTCAATTGCATCGTGGTACCGGTGCTGTAACTCGGGCCGTCGTTGGAACTCTTCCAGAGTTCCGCACCCGTCTCCGGATTGAAGGCGACGATCCCAGCCCCTTTCGCACCGACATTCACCAAGAGTTTCCCACCGACGAATACCGGCCCGGCTCCGACCCCGAAATACCCTTTCTTCGGCTTGTACTCCGCCAACAGATTCTTGCCCCAGAGTTTTTTGCCTTGGGTATCGATGGCGTGTAAGTCGCCATCGGCTCCGTAGAGGAACACCCGATCTTTCACGATCAGTGGCACACACCGCGGCCCGTTGTCGAAGCCGAAATCGTCCCGGTACTTGGTGCGGTAGGCGAACTTCCAGAGTTCCTTACCACTGGCCGGATCGAGCGCTGTCAGCACTTCGTCATTCTCGATCCGGTGGAACAGAAACAG
>JANXWE010000216.1 GCA_025351325.1 Fimbriiglobus sp. | reverse complement strand
CTGTAACAGTAGTTCCAGGCGCAACACTACCATGTTATCCAAAACCCTCATTTGTAAATGGACATGGCAACGGCAACGGGGATTTGTGGCCAGCAATATTAGAACTAGCATTCATAGACGATTCAATTCTAGGTGAAAAGGCTATGAAAGCCGCAAATATTACACGAGAAGACGGACTGATTCGTTTTGAAAGTGCTTTAGATATCTTGTGCAATCGAGGTTCGGTATGCAATCGAAATGCAGTTGTAGGTTTCGGTACGATTCGCGAATCACTTATTTCTAAACTAAAACGCGCAAACGATGGCTACACTGTGATAGCAACAACAGCTGATCGGCAACCTGCTGGGTCAGGAATGCCCTATTTGAAACACGGACACACATATACAGTGATCGAATATATTGAAGTTGATGCAAATGACAAGGCCAAAGATCGAATTCGAATGCGAGATCCATTGATGCCCATAAGAGAACCGAATGCCAAATTCCCAAACCGCCAAGAAAAAGGCTGGTCAGATGGTGAATTCTGGCTGACTGTTGAGGAGTACAAGTTGAATATATCTGCCATGGCTTACAACAAGCTCAAATGATGGAGCATACGTGCTTTGTCACAAACTAAGTTATGCCCAAGCAGTTTGTCCTCATTTGATTATCTCTGCAGATTCCTATAGTACAGTCCAAAATGAATTTTTGTCACGGTGCTTCATCCGCATTTGACTTCAAAGCAGATTATTGGTAAATTCATAAAAAAGGAGTCCTCATGTTGTTTGCATCAACAATCGTTATCGCAGTGCTGGTGTTCTCTACGAATTATATTAAAGAATTCAATTTGCTGAATGGAGAGTGGAGCATGACACTAGCCATTCCCGAAGAGAATTTAGTAGGAAAGGATGTCGACTTTAGCATAATAGGCCAAAAGCTCAAATTGCCAAAGTACACCAATTCGCTGTTAATGCACATCAATTTATCGACGTCGCCAAAGCAAATCGACTTATGTGATTCTGTCTCAAAGGTAACAGTTGCGTATGGGATTTATGAGGTTTGTTCAGAAACGCTGTCTTTGTTTCTCGTCGAACAAACTAGAGATGGCAAACTTGAGAAACGACCGACAAGTTTTAAAGATCGTGACGTCGATGGATCGATAGTAATTTGCAAGAAACGCAAACCTAAATAAACAGGATTGCAAACTTGTGCGGACGTTCGGGTACGATGCGACGTCGCAGGTGACGAGTGATTCGGGCACCGGAGCCACGTTCACGTACGACAAGAACGGTAACCGTACGATGGCGGGGTACAGCACCGGGGTGGCCAACCGGTTGGCGACCGACGGGAACTGGAATTATACTTATGATTGGGAAGGGAATGTCTGGTAGTGATGCAGTAGTGCGTTGATCGCTGACTTTCAGGCACTTTTGCATTTTCCTTGCCTTCCGTAGCCAGAGCCATAGGTTGCCCACGAAGAAACCCGACCATAGGGAGAACAGTGCGTGCAATTTATATCATTACATCGCGAGCCTGAAGGATACATTCAAGGCGTTAACGATACGGTCACAATGATGATCCGACTCATGCGGAACGCTGGCGTTGATTTCAATTCGCGAACCAACGAATTGATCGACCTGTTAACGCAAATTATCAGCCTCCAGACCAGTCTTGCAAAACCAAGCGAGTCCGCGTCTGGCGACGAACACCACGCCCGAATCGCAGCCCACAAAGAGATCGCAAAGGCTGTTTTCGCCGGCCTTTTCACGCCTGCGGAGTTCTACCGTCGCTTTCCAGAGTACCGGGGCACGCCATCTTGAATGAATCGTCTGGCAGAGGACGACACGGAGCGTTGTCCGACATCCACTCCAGCGACTTCTGCAAGTCATCATCCGCTTCTTTGCGCCACTTTGCGGCCAGCTCCGCGATTACACCGGGACTTGTAAGACAGTATGAAACTGCGTTACGAATCCGTTTCTGCTCATCGGCGACGGCCTTGTCCAATTCGGCTTGTGTATACATCTTATCCACGCGAATCCCCATGGGTTGTACTTTGTAAAACGAATCGTCAACGCATTACTGCATCAGCACCGAATGTCTCGTCCAAGACAAGAATATCGGATGGGCATTATTGGTCGTACGGGTATGATTTGAATAATCAGATGACCTCTGCGGTGGAGCGGTTGACCGTCGGCGGGACGTTTGTGCGGGCCCTCTATTACGGCTACGATGTGTATGGTAATCTGGTCTCGAAGAGCACCGCCGGGGTGGTGACCAAGTATACATATGAGATCACGGACAAAGGTCCGGGGTTCGCTGCGAGCGTGAATACCCTGTGGGCCGAGTTGAATGGGTCGGGCACGATCCGTAAAACGCTTATATTTTAACGAAGTCAGAGCACCCCGGCACATACGCAGACGTCGATATGACTCAGGGAAAACTGTGGTCGGTCTTTCTCGGTGGCCATGATCTCGAAATGTTCGAAATCGGCCGACTGCTGGCCACCCGCAACGATATCGAAGTCCATGACCAGCGGCTGGCCTGGGGCGCAACAGCATCGGTCTATTTGTCGGAGATCCGTGCGGCGATTCAGCGCGGTCACCGCGTTGCAATCATTGAACTTCCAGACGATTTGCCAGCCGACATCCCCCGCGATCACATCGATTGGATCGATCATCATGGCGCACTCGCCGGGGCGAATCGGCCAACATCAATCGAACAAATCTTCCATGTGATGGAGTTTCCACCGCAGCGGTGGAACCGCGACCTGATGCTGGTCGCCGCGAACGACCGCGGGCACATCCGGGGGTTGCAGAATGCGGGTGCGACGCCGGAAGAAATCCTCGACATCCGTACGCGTGACCGTGCGGCTCAGGGCATCACACTTCATGAAGAGGAGCAAGGCCGCAACGCAGCTAATCGAACCGAAGCTCACTTCGGCGGTCGGTTGCTGGCGGTGCGTTTGCCACATACGCGCACCGCAACAGTGACGGACATCTTGGCGGACGCCGAGAATTTGATTGTGTTTTGCCCAGGGCAGACCGTATTCTTCGGGAGCGGTCGGTGCATTGATGCCCTGAGGGTGGCTTACCCCGAAGGGTGGTTCGGCGGGGAACTGCCGGTGCGGGGGTATTGGGGTGTGGGGCGGGCGTTGATAATTGCGGACGTGGTTCAACTATTGGAGACACCGATTGTGACGCTCCCTTCCGATCAGATTGACGTGAAAGCCTTCCACCACATATTACTGTGGCCACTTTTGATGCGCGAAGGGGGAATAGATCACAACGGTAACATCGATCCGTTTGTCAAAGCATTTGAAAGCGCCGGTTGGGCGGAAGTGGTCGGGAGCTCAAACGGTGTTCATTCGGACTATAGCTATCCCGAGGTCGTTTACTTCCATCCGTTCGTTCGTGCATTCCTCTTCGGCGATGGCAAAAACCCCAACAGAGAAACGCCGCTTGAGGCGTTTCAAACGAACGGATTTGATAGAAGTTGTGCTGGACATCCAAGCGGACGCCAAGAAACCGGACACGAGGTTTCCAATCCATCTGCGAGTTGAGCGTGCCGAAATATTCTTGATCCGACCCTTCGTGGCGATGCTGATGATCGAAATCAGCAACCGCGATCCCACAGGGGCATACAACTCAAGCGAAGCGCCCAAGCTGGCCGATAGTCGCAGCCGACTGAAACTCGATCAGGTTCTTCTGGTGCAAAGCCGACTCCGGCATATCTACCCACCTTTCTTCGACAACGCCGCCCATGGGGATTGCCCGTCCTCCGTCGTTTGGAAGGGATTGAAAGTCCCCGCTGTCAAAGCACCAATCGGGTGTCGTTCTACCGAGGCGGATTTCAAAGCGTTTACCGATGTCGGAGCCGAGCCGCCAGTGTATGAGCATTGGCAAGCCTTCTTTGGCGACAAGATCCTGCCTTGGAAATCGGCCGCTGACCGGGATAGTCGAGGACTGTTTCTCCAGCAGTTGCTCGACGACCGTATGCCCGGACTCAGTTTCATCGCGGTGGACGATCCGAATCAAATCGATCCAGGCGACAAGGATCGATTCGGAGACGCTGACCGATTTCCCGCCTTCGACCCGACGAGTTTGAACTACGATCCGGGATTCATTGCCCCGCAGCGTGAGGGGTTCAAATACACGCGGTTTCGCCACTACGGAACGACCTACTATTGCAACGGAACCTCTTTCGCCGCCGTGTGCAATACCAGCGTCTACGAGGGCAAGTGTTTCTCGGATGTGCTACTCGGCCACTTCCGCCGCCACTACACACATCTCGCAGTCATCGCGCAGTTCCAGCACGCGGCGCTGCTATACTTCGCTTACGAGTTGGCGGATACCGTCGAAGAGTTCGAAGACTCAGCATGGAAAAAGCGAATCCGCAAACTCCAAAAGCGATTCTTGAAGTTCCGTACACGTTCGTATTTCACCGAAGTGAGCAACCAGATTCAAGGTAAAGATCTGTATTCCCATGGCCTGCCGAATCTTGGCAAAACGCGGGCCGTCGGCGCGGTGACTTGGCTCCCGAAACGCACCGACCCGATCATGCGATCGGCAAAGATAAAGAGCGGCGAACGGATCGTCACGTTGCAAACCGATTGCTTGATGACGAACCCATCAACACATCAAGACCCCAGTAAAACATTGCATGACGCCTACGCTGAATACTGGCGCAGCATTTCCGGCGGATCGCTCAAACTCTGCCATTTCTTCGCCCGGCAATCGCTGCACGGGGGCTACCTAGGCAGACGATTCGGGAAACCAGCTGCGTACGAACCTTACCTCCTCACCGACCGCGGTAGCGTGTTCATTTTGAAGTCGGTGAATGAAGAATCCATCGGCCATATCGATAAGTGGGCCGAACAAGGCTTGCCGCTGCCACAGTGGGCCGAGGATCGATACAAGGTTGATGACAAAAAGCTCTGGGCGACTTGCCCATTCCTGCGTGAAGTTGGCTTCGGGGAAATCGCCGTCGATTTGGAATGCCACACGAATCATCCGCTGGAGAATGTATGATGCACACTCGCTGGCAAATTACGGGCACGTTCACGACCACTTCACCGCTGCACGTCGGCAGTGGAAATATCACGACGAATCAATTGCTTATCAACGACAAGAATAAAGACCATCGCGAAGTACAGTCGGTCGTAAAAGATTGGAAAGGCAAGCCCTGTATTCCCGGCACGGCGCTGAAGGGAGTGCTGCGCGCTTGGGCGGATCAGTTCTTTAAGGATGATCCGCGAATCAATCGCATCTTCGGCTTGAAGGATATGAACTCGAAATCGGCCGAGTCCGATTGGGCCGAATTCTGTACGGTAAAATACAAGGCGTTGGGCGCTACGATTACCCTACTTATGTCCCATATTGGAATTCCGGAACTTACACCGGCATCGCAAGTCATGTCCGCATTGATCGAGAAACCGGCGCGGCCGAGGAAGGCAAACTCTTCTTTGAAGAGTTCGTCCCTGAGGGTGTGACGTTCGACGTCGAAATCGATGCGACGCGATTGACTGAGGATGAAGTTGCGTTCTTGGTTGCCGTACTCGATCAAGGCGCGAAGCACGCATCGCAGCCGCATCAATTCGGGGCCAACGGCGCCGACGGCTGGGGCCGGATGGATTGGTCGCTCACCAGCGTGCGAAAGCCCACATCGTTCACCGGAGTGGGCTTCGACTGCTGCACGGATGATGTGGTGATGACCGCGGCACTGAAGCCGACGCACACGCCCCCGCACGTCGCGGTCGGGCTGACGCTGGCGTTCCATGGGCCGTTCCTCGTCAACGACGCCTCGCGTGCCAAGGAATCGGACGTGGATGACGGCCGGACCAACTTCACCCCGCTGAAGCGCGCCAACGGCGACATCTGGCTTCCCGCCTCGTCGTTCCGTGGGGCCTTGCGAAACCGGGCGGAGTTCTTGCTCCGCTCGCTGGACCCGAAGGCGACCGGCGACCCGAACGCGCCCGCCGGAGATGGGCCGGTCGAACGGCTCTTCGGCGAGACCTCCAAAGCGTCGCGGCTGACCATCACCGAGTTCGTGCAAGATAGCGGGGGCACCCTGCGGCATCAGGACTTCGTGGCCATCGACCGCTTCACTGGCGGAGCGGCCTACTTAGCGAAGTTCGATGCGAAGTACGCCGACAAGCCGGTGCTCGCCAGCCGCTTGACGCTCGACCTCGAAGGTTTGAAGCCCGAGGACGTGGCGTTGTTGGCGGCGGCCTTGCGGGATGTCTGCGGCGGCGAAGTCGCCTTCGGCTTCGGGGGTGGCAAGGGCTACGGCACAGCGGAGGGGACGATCCGATTCCTGTCGTGCACGGGTGTCGAACCGGCATGGAGCATCCCCGAGTCGCTTCAAAGGGGTGCGCTCGCTGCCGACGGGATCGAGTGGCTGCGTCGTTCGCTGCCGGCCGTGGTTCACGAAAAACGGCCGCTGAAAATGACGCGGATCGGCAAACTCACCGTCAAACCGGGACAAATCAAGGGGCTATTCTCCTACCGTGTCTCCTACGACGTGGACGGCACCGAGATCGTGATTCGGAAGCTGTTGCCGCACCTCGTCGCCGAGGAACTGCGCAACGTCCTCGTCGACGACCGCGAAGTGCAATTGATCTTCAGCGACGATGGTCAATTGGCGAGCGTCCGCAAGCTTCTCGAACTGAACGCCGCCGCAGACGAAGCCGTTCTCGAAAACCCAGCGTTCCCGGCGACCGGAAGCTTCGCCAACCCTTACTACTTCCTCCCGCTTGTAGATCGAAGCAAATTCAAAGAATGCGCCCCCCTGGCCGACGCTGCCCCCAAGTGCCACTCGCAATATCATGCCGACACATACTCGGGCACGATCCGCGTGAAACTGACGACGGAAATCCCGCTGCTCATTTGCGAGCGGCTCACCGATAGCGAAGCGAGGCAAGATCACAAAACGTATTCGATGCGAGTCGATGACAAAGGTCAGCCGATGCTCGCGTCGTCTTCAGTTCGAGGGATGCTACGCTCGGCGTACGAAGCGATCACGAACTCGCGCTTCGGGGTGTTTCCCATTGATGTGCACAGTAAGAAGCTCGAATTCAGGCCTTTGGGTAGTGGACAATCTCGTCGACCTTATCAAAGATCCCCGCTCGATTTACTCCCGATCCGACTTCGGCTCCGGCCGGCGATCCTGTGCTCCGAACTTTCCCCCGCCGACCGCGTGTTCGGGTGGGTCAACCCGGTGCCCAAATCCAAATCGGATACGTCCAAGGATCCACGCGCATATAAATCGGCTTTGCGAATCGGCCCCGTGGAATGCACGAAGTCTGTCATTGTCAACGAGCCCATCACGTTGGCCATTCTCGCGCAACCCAAACCGGCTCAAGGGCGTTTCTACCTCGGGAAAAAACAGGGTGACGGCACGGTGACCGTGCAACAACCGCATGAATGGCCGCGACAGACCAAAGAACAAGCCGGCTATCATGATGGCAACCGCATCCGTGGGCCGAAGGTGTATCCCTATCATCGAGACTTTGTGCTCAATACCGGTGAAGACACAAAAAAAGACAATCAAAATCGCACGGTCAAGAGCCACATCGGCAAAGGTGCCGAATTCGAATTCACGCTCCATGTCACCAACTTGTCCGCGTTCGAGCTTGGCGCATTGATCTGGTTGCTCTCGCTTGAAAAAGATCACTTCTTGCGCCTCGGCCTCGGCAAGCCCCTCGGCTTCGGCAGCGTCCGTGCGGAGATCGTCTCGGAAGGAACCTGCATCGCCACCGGGAAAGAGTGGACAGCTTGCATTGGCACAACCGGGTTGCCAGCATCGGTCGAACGGGAACCGTTGCGGATCGCGTTTGAGAAGACCATGCTGTCGGAAAATCCCCAGTTGTTGAAAGCGTTCGATATTGCCGCGAAGGGTTTTGAAAACTTGCCGATTCAATATCCGAACATCAATGGTGAAATCGAGCATTTTAAATGGTTCGTCGAGAATGAGCGAACCAGAAAGCTTTCACTTCCGGATCTGACTTCTGATCCTTCATTGCCCAAAAACCCAAG
Source organism: Fimbriiglobus sp. (assembly GCA_025351325.1). Lineage (GTDB taxonomy): Bacteria > Planctomycetota > Planctomycetia > Gemmatales > Gemmataceae > JALHQU01. The sequence continues at coordinate 4,068 of JANXWE010000216.1, read as the reverse complement.
CCGCCAGTGACCAAGACCCGAACCCTTCGGGCGGATTGAAACGTGGATGTAACTCCGGGGTAATTCCGACGCCTGCAAATGCAGTCAAACCGGCCACGGCCGCCATCGAAGAGGTGAACCGCATCCAAGGTCTCGCGTTGACGCTGGAGCACTGCATGGCGCACCACTTGGACTTCGCCACGCTGGAGCAATCCATCGTCGCCGACGTCCGCGAGCGATCCTCCGAGGGACTCTGTTTTGCTTACATACTGTCTCCCACAGCCGCACCTTGATCTAAGTCATTCTCTGATAGCTAAAAAAGGTCCCACCGTTCGTCCGAACAGCGGGGATTCGGAGCGTGGGAATCCACCGGTCGAGTTCGCGCGGGCTGACGCAGTCGGGTTCCCCCGCACGCGAGACCGGCCGAACGTTTCTGCTGGTGTCCGACTCTCCGAATCCAATGACCTGCTACCCGATCATGGCGCGGGTGGTTTTGCGGAACCAGAGTCCGATCTGCAAAACGAAGGCCGTAGTGGCGGCCCCGATGCCGCTGAGAATGGCCGCGAGCGGGTGCGAAACGAGTGAAAGTGCGACGACGGCGGTGCCGATTCCGATGCCGATGAGGGCCGCTTTTTTCAACCGCCAAGCGATCGTCAACCCGCGCCGGAAGGCCCGGACGCGATCCACCGTTTGGCCGACGAAGCCGCACGTGGTGCGCACGACCGCTTGGGTACTCTCGATGCCGCGAGCGGCCACGTGCTTCCAGCTGGCGGAGCGGATGGTGAGCGTGCGACGGCAGCGGACCCAGAACGATTCCTGGGGCACCGGCGTGACGGAGTCAAGCGGCGGTGCCGCGACGCGTGGGCCGAGGGCGGCGCGCAGGATCGCGAGCGTCTCGGGGTTGGTCAGGGTTTCGACGAGCAGCTGTTGCAGCGCCGTTGGCGAGGCCAGCGACCAAACCGAGCCCGAGGCCGAGCCAGGGAACGCGGCGCGGTCGAACCGGAGGCGGATCGTCTCTTGTGAGCGGTTCGTCGTCTTCACGATCGTCGGGATGGCCTTTGGCACCGTCGTCTCCTTCAAAATCAGCGAATTCTCGTCGGGGCGATTCGGAGCCACGCAGAAGCGTGTGCAACAGGTCTTGCGCAGTTTGGCCAACCGCTTGACCGATTTCGGTGGCGACGGCGTGGCGGATCCGTTCCTGCACGATCCGGATCGTCTCCGCGAATCGGTCGATGAGCCGGAGCAGGCGGTGGCAGGTGGTCATCGGGTTTTCTCCGTTCTCCTAGCGGGTCAGGGTGAGGGTGATGCGGGCCAGTTCGGGGTGGTCGCGGATGACCGCTTGGGCGGCCGCGAGCAGTTTGCGTCGGAATCCTTTCCGGTCGAGGATCCGACGCATCGCGTCGATCTCAGCGTCGGGTCGATCCTTCGGCACCGACAGGGTCAGCTGAAAAACATCGAGCAGGATTGTCGGCATGGGGCACCTCACAAACCGGGTTCGGTGCCGAGGTCAACGAGATCCTCGCCGACGGTCAATTCCGAGGCGAGCAGGTTGAGCGTCTGGTCGGCGGTCAGTTGCTGGCGGCGCAACCAACGGGCCCACTGACCCACCATCAAACCGGCGGCGATGCTCGCGGCGTAGATTGTCGAGTTGGCCGTGCAACTGGCCGGGTAGGCCTCGGCCGCCCCGAACAAACTCTTCGGGTAGTGGGTGTCGGTACGCGGTGCACCGCTGGCCAGAACGCGGATGACCTCGGCCGCCATCCGCCCATCGGCGAAGAAGGCCGCCGCCTCGTGGACAGCGTCCCACAGACTCTTGCGGGTGCGAATCGAATCGACGCAGCAGAAGACCGCCACCTCCCGATCCTTCGGCCAACCGCGCACGAATGAAGTCCGGAAGCGATCGATCACCGCCGTCGCCTTCACGGCCGGGAATTGCCGCTCGGCCAGTTCGAGCACCGCTTCGACCTTGGGTCGTCCCACGTCCGATTCCCAAAAGCCCTGGGTGGCCAAGTTCTCGATAGCGACGCTGTCGGGGTCGCAGAGCGACAGCCATGGCACGCCGACCGCGGCCAGTTGCAGAGCCACCTGGCGGCCGATGGCACCGACGCCGATCACGACCGCGTGGCAGTTGGCCAAGCGGGCCGGGGGAATGAGTTCGCGTTGCCGGGTGTCGCGGCGGTTACCAACCAAAGTCGTCATGGGGTTCTCCGGAGAAGACGGTGGATTCAAGAGGGCGGAGCAATTCGAAAAGGGGTTCGACTGCGACGAGGGCGTAGTCGCGCTCCCAGGTGGGGCGCTCGGCTTCCAGCCATTCCGCGTCGCGGGGCCAAGCGGCCCAATCGACCGCGGCGGCGAGTTCGAGCGAGCCGCCCGGGCCGGCACGAAAGTTCATCCGGGCCGAGACCCGACCGGTGCGACCGAGGATGGCCATCACCGCCCAATCGCAGCCGCCGAAGACGCGGGCGAAGGTGGCTTCGTCGGTTCCACTCGGATCGACCGAGGCGCCGGGGTGGGTGTGCAGCCAGATGCGAGCGAAGCGAACCGGGGGAATCCCGGCATCGAGCATCCGGTCGAAGAGGTCGGCGACCGCATCATCGTCGATGGCGACGAAGACCGGGTTGGCGCGCTGCTTCACCACGAGCACATCGTCGAGGTAGAGTGGATCGGCGGGGTGGGAGAGTCCGAAGGCGGCCACCTCGGTCGGGCCGGCGTGGCACAGGTACTGGAGCTTCAACCAAGCCAACGGCGAAAAGACGAGCTTGGCCTCAGGCCCGGCTCGGCTCCGCTTCGACGGTTTCATCGGCAGGTGCAGGGTCGTCGTCATCGGATTCGTCCTCGGGGGTCGCACGGCAGGCGGGGCAGAGCCGGTTCACGAGCCGGTCTTTGGGGGTCGATTGGGAGCAGCCGGAACAAGCGATCCGACAGTCGTTGCAGAGCGACCGCTCGGCGTCGTCGGTGTCGAGGCAGCCGGAGCAGCATTCCCGGTCGCAGAGGGCGCAGGGGTCGAGGCAATCCGAACAGCGGCTCGAACCGCAGCGGATGCAGCTGCGCGAGCAGCCATCGCAAAAGTCCGAATCGCACCCCTCGCACGAATAGCGGTCGTCGTCGCCGACGGCGGTGCCGCACTCGGAGCAAGGGCTTCCTTCCCATTCCGAGAGTGGGGCGTACGGGGACGAGGGGTTGTAGGTCCGCAGCACCGAGCGGATCAGCACGAAGGCATCGGCGATGCGGCCATCGCGGAGGGCCCGCTTGAGCGGCCCGGCCGCATCACCGGGGCAGAGTGTCCGGTCGCGGACATGCGGGTGGGTGATCCCCTGGCCGCCCGAGGCCGGGTTCGGTTCGAGGGCGACCACCTCGAAGCACGCGCCGGGATGGCTGGACTGCTCCCAGCTCAGCTCGATGGCGAAGCGGCCGAGTTGGACACCGCGGAGTTCGATGGCCTCGGTGGTGACCCGGAGCACTTTGTCGTTCCAGCGCACCTCCACCCCCTCGAACTCGGCTTCGAGCTGGCGGAGGTCGGCGAAGAAGTCCCGGGTCTGGGGAGGAGCCGAAATCGAAGGACCGAACGAAGCGCGGGCATCACCGATATCGCGGGCGAACGCTCGGGCATTGCAGGCGAACGATTCGCGCAACCGTTCGCCGGCGGCCGGAAAGCGATCCCGGGCTTGGAGCCAGCGTTCGCGCAGTTCGCCGAGTAAAACCCACGAGCGGCTGAGCCGCTGCCACCGGGCATCGGCCTCCGCGTGGGGATCGTCGTCGATCCAAGACTGCCGGAGTCGGCGGGCCAACCGCCACGCCAGCGCAATCGAGAGCATGGGTCACCTCCGAAACGAAACGACCCCGGCGGACGATCCGCCGGGGCACAGGGAAATCAGGTCGCAAGGGGTTAGCGCTGGGCGCCTTCGATCTTGGTCGGGGTGATGGTGACGCGGTCGCCCTCGCGCAGGGTTTGTTCCGACGAGGCCGGCAACCGGTTGACGCGGATGAGGTAATCGGCCGGCTTGCGGCCCGACACCTTGTCGGCAAAGAGCGAGGCCACGGTCGTGCCCTCGTCGACCTCGGCCGTATCGGCGAAGCCGCCGCCATCGT